>CAKTTM010000059.1 GCA_934615145.1 uncultured Clostridia bacterium
TCGTGGCGCTGCCGGTCAGGGACACCTACAGGGGCAAGGCTGCTCCCAGGCTGGTAGACAAGGGCATGTATGCCCTCTGCCGCCATCCAGGTGTACTGTGGCTGCCACTGGGCCTGCTACCGCTGGCGATGGGGCTGGGAAGCCATGGCCTGCTGGTATCGGGTGCACTGACCAGCCTGCTCAACCTGCTCTATGCCTGGTATCAGGATCGCTATATATTTCCTCGTACCATCCAGGGCTACAGCGACTATCAGCGGCGGATACCCATGCTGCTGCCTACCAGGCGCAGCCTGTGCCAGGCGCTGGGCTGGCAGACGAAAGGCGGGCATGATTGATGCGTTTCCATAAGCGACTTTTCAAGGAGCCTCATGACCTGCTGTGGCAGGAGTACTGCGGCTTTCTTGACTTGACGCTGGATGAGTATATGCGCATACAGACGCACCTGCTCAAAGAGCAGTTGAGCTTGATGGCAGCCTCTCCGCTGGGCCGGCGCTTCTTCAAGGATGGGGTGCCTGACTCCGTCAGTTCCTTCAGGGAGCTGGTGCCACTAACGGACTATGGGGACTACGCCGATAGTCTGCTGATGCGAAGCGAGGAGATCCTGCCGGCCAGACCGCTGATCTGGCTGGAGACCACTTGGGAGGGCGGCGCGCACTCACGCAAAGCGGCACCTTACTCAGCCGGGATGCTGGACAGCTACCGCCGCAACATGCTGGCCGTGGTGATACTGGCCAATGCTAGCCAGAAAGGCCACTTTCAGGTGCTCAGGGGCGCCCGCGTGCTCTATAACCTGGCCCCACTGCCCTACGCCACCGGCCTGTTTCCGGAGATCATGAAGGATGAGATGGACTTTCACTTCATGCCCCCACTCAAGGAGGCGCTGTCGCTGCCCTTCAGTCAGCAGATGGCGCGCGGCTTTGAGCAGGCACTCAAGGGCGGCATGGACTACTTCTTTGGCCTGAGCAGCATCCTGTACTATATCAGTGGCAGCCTGCTGACCCGTCGGGGCGGCGGCCTGAGCAAGCTCAGCGGCTTCAGACCTCGGATGCTCTACCGACTGCTGCGCGCCCGCTACCGCAGCCAGCGCGATGGCAACCCGCTGCTGCCAAAGGATGTGTTCCAGCTCAAGAGCCTGGTCTGCGTGGGCAATGATTCCACGCTCTACAAGGGCGATCTGGAACGCTTCTGGGGTGTGCGACCGATGGAGATCATGGCCGGTACCGAGCCCAGCCTGATCGGCACCGAGACCTGGCTGCGCGATGGCATGGTGCTCTTTCCCGACGCCTGCTTCTATGAGTTCATCCCTGAAGATGAGATGTGGCGCAGCCTGGATGAGCCAGGCTATGTCCCGCGAACCTACCTGATCAATGAGCTCAGCCCCGGTCGCCTCTATGAACTGGTGATCACCGTACTGCGGGGGGGTGCCTTCATGCGCTACCGGGTGGGCGATGTCTACCGCTGCCTTCGGCTCAAGAACCCAGCCGCGGGCCTGGACATCCCACAGTTTGAGTTTGTTGACCGCAGGCCGGATGTCATCGACATCGGCGGCTTCACCCGCATCACAGCGCATGAGATTGACAAGGTGATACAGCTCTCCGGTCTCCAGGTGGCCAGGTGGTGCGCGCTGAAGGCTTATGACGAGAATAATCACGCCTATCTGCAGCTGTACGTAGAACTGGACGAGGAAGAGCACAGCCCCACCAGCGCCCAGGTTATCCAGGAGCATTTAAGCGTCTACTTCCGCTTTCACGACAGCGACTACGCCAGTCTGAAAAGGCTAATCAAGCTCGAGCCCCTGCAGGTGGATCTGGTAGCGCCCGGTGCCTTCGGGCGCTTTGAGAAGAGCAAGGGCAGGACACTCCGACGCATGAACCCGCCGACCAATGATGTGCTTGACTTCCGGCTGCTTTGTGGTTTTCAGGGAAAGGGGGCTGTCAACCCGTGGCAGTGAATTCAACACTGTTTGTGGCGATTCCGACCCTGGCTCTGCTGCTCAACCTCTTTCTGTTGCTGATCTGCGTCAGTGCCAAGCAAAACAGGCTGGTCAAGGCCTTCATGTTCCTGGTGCTGGCTTTCTCGCTGTGGACGGGCGGCTCGGCTGGCATGCGCAGCACGCTCTATCCAGGCCCAGCCTTCTGGTATGATGTCTCGATGACGGGCATTTACCTCTCCCCTTTCCTGTTTTACAACTTCGTGCATCACTACACCAGCAAGAAGGGTTGGTTCACCTGGGCGGCGCTGGCAGCGGGCTGGCTGATCATGCTGATACTGCAGTGGGCGGAGCTGTTCATGCGCTCGCCGCAGATACTCATCAGCAATGGCAGCCGCAGCTTCAGCTATGAGATCACAGCCCTTATCGCGCTGCCCTTCGCACTGGCCATCATCACCGTGCTGCTGGGCGCCCGGCTGATCCACCAATCGGTCAAGCGGCAGCTGTTGCTGATGCACAGCCTGGTACCTGTTTTCCTGGGCGCTGCCATCATGGTGCTGGGGGTGGCAGCTTCTGCCATCCTGGAGGTAAAAAGCTTCCCGATCGATCCCTTGGCCTGCGGCATCAATGCAATACTGCTGTTCTATGCCCTCTACCGCAGGCGGCTGATCACCTTGCGAATGGTGACCGGCCGAGCGCCTGTCTACTTGGCGGCTGTCGTTTGGACCTTTCTGTTGGTGGTGCTGAGTCATCCGCTGTTTAACCGCCTGTATGCCCAGTACTTCCCCAACTATCCGGAACATCAGATGCTGGTAATGGCAACCTTGGCCTCGGTGACCACGGTGTTGACCTATAACATGCTGAAGGCACTGCTCGCCCGCCTGTTTGACAAGGGCAATCGCCAGCGTGAGGAAGAACTGCGTTCATTGAGCCTTAATATCAACCAATCGCTGAACCTGGCACAGATCATGATCAACTTTGGCGACTTCATTGAGCGCAACATTGCCATGGATGCCGCCTATATCTGCGTTCAGGAGCCGAGTGGGGACTTCGTGACCGAGGCAAAGCAGCGCCCGGTCCTCAGCGAGCCCATCCGCATCCGCCATGACAGCCCGTTGCTGACCTGGCTGGCCCAGCAGGGCAGTGTGGTCAGCATCCGGGACTTCACCCGCACCCAGCACTACCGCGCGATGTGGGACATCGACAGGGATTGGCTTAGCCGCCTGATGATACGCTGCGCGCTGCCAGTGACCCAGGGTGGCCGGCTGATTACAGTGGTACTGCTGGCCGATGCCGACAGCCGAGCCGATCTGAGCCCTCGCGACGCGCTGCTTCTGGAATCAGCAGCCGCTGTCGTCTCCATCGCCGCCAAGAACGCCATGCTCTACAGCGCCATGCAGGATGAGGCCAACCATGATGGGTTGACGGGGCTGTACAACCGGCGCCATTTCGTGCAGCAGGCCCGACAGCTGATGGCGCAGTGCGGCGGGGCCAGCCTCTCATTGGCCATCATCAGCCTGGATGATTTTCAGTTGTATAACGAGCTGCATGGCGCCCACCAGGGCGACCGGCTGCTGCAGGATCTGTCCCAGCTGATACAGTCCGCCGTGGGCGGTCAGGGATTGCTAGGCCGCCACGGTGGCAAAGAGTTCATCCTGGCGCTGCCCTACAAGGATGGCGCGGCCGCGGCTGAACTGGTGGGCGAGGTGCGCAGCCTGTTTAGGGATTATCTGAAGCGGCGCAGCGGCGAGGGCGTGGGCTACTGCACCTTCTCGGCCGGTATCAGCAGCTATCCTCATATCGCCTTCACACTCGAAGACGCCATCGAGTTTGCGGGCATCGCGCTTTACGCGGCCAAGAAGAGTGGCAAAAACCGCAGTCAGCAGTACCTGGGCCCGGCACAGCAGCACCCCACACCCGAGGCCCAGCGCCTGGGCGAACAGAGCATGCAGACAGTCTATGCGCTGATGGCCGCCATCGACGCCAAGGACCACTATACCTTCAATCACTCCCAGAATGTGTCGGTCTACGCCTCGCGGCTGGCTGAGGTAATAGGCCTTGACCAGGCCCATGTGGACATCCTGCGCCAGGCAGGGCTGCTGCACGATATTGGCAAGATAGGCATCCCGGAGGGCATCCTCAGCAAGGAAGGGCCACTGACCCCCGAGGAGTGGGAGGTCATGCGCCAGCATGTGGAGGGCTCCATCGCCATGATACGCTATCTGCCGCAGCTGGACTATGTGACGCCGGTGGTGATCGGGCACCACGAGCGGTGGGACGGCACAGGCTATCCCCGGGGCCTGAGCGGTGAGGAGATCCCGGTGGGCGCCCGCTGCCTGTGCATCGCCGATGCCTTTGACGCCATGACCACCAACCGCGGTTATAAGGAAGCCCGATCAGTGGAGCAGGCGCTGGATCAGATCAGTAAAGGCCTGGGCACGCAGTTTGATCCGCGGATCGGCCAGGCCTTCATCGAAGGAGTCCGCGAAGGCAGCATCCGGGTGCTGCGCCGGGCCTAAGGGCCCCGCATACGCGCCAGATCCTCCCGCACCACTCGGTAGGCCGGATGATAGTGTGTGCGATAGACCTCAGAATGGCTGAAGGGCAGGCAGCCGCCGGCCCGCCACTTCAGCAAAAAAGATGATATGGCCTCCTCTGCGACGCCCAGCGCTGTCAGCCGGGCGGCTTTGCTTTCAAAGCCTGGGACGCTGCCGCAGGGCGCCTGCGCGCTGGCCACAAAGGCATCATGAAAGGGGCCGATATCGATGCCCTGATGCCGGGCTGCCGCGATGTGCACGCGCACAAAGCCGCCGCCGATGGGCTCCGTCAGCGGCTGATGGGCATCAGGCGGTGTCTGCCCCCACTCCTGCGCTAAGCGCAGCAGGCTCTGCCCCGCGTCTTTTATCAGGTGCCCTGGGCCAAACTCGCTTTGGTAGAGCAATTTCATCATGTCCTGCAGCTGCCACAGCGGGTAGCGCGCGGCGTGGGCGCGCAGTATCTCATCCATGAGGGGTGACCAGCCCTTCCAGCCCCTGGGCGAAGGCGGCGTCCTGCTCTGGCCTGCGCTTGGCCGGTCCCCGGCTGCGGCCGCCTGCCCGGCGGTGGGCGCGGGCAAGGTGGCGGGCCATCAGCAGGCTGTCGATATTGTCCGCGGTGTACTCCCGCCCGTCCTGATCCAGCACCCGGGCGCCGCGGCCCAGGCACATGGCGGCCAGGCCATAGTCCTGCGTGATCACCAGATCGCCCGGCGCCAGCAGGTTGACCAGCACAAAGTCGGCGCTGTCAGCGCCGCGATCCACCGTGATGGTGCGAGCGCCCTCGCGCGATATCTGGTGCGCGTTGTCGCAGACCAGTGTCAGCGGCAGCTGCCTGTCCCTGGCCCAGGCCCATATCAGATCGGTCACCGGGCAGGCGTCGGCGTCCACATAGATGTGCACCCTGTCAGCCGCCCAGCTTGACCGTGCTCAGGTCCCAGGGCTCATTGAGCTTGGGCACATCGGTGATCAGGCGCCTGGTATAGTCGGCCTGCGGGCGCAGGATGACGTCATCGGCGCTGCCGGACTCCACAAACTTGCCGTGCTCCATGATATAGACCGAGTCTGAGATATAGTAGGCCAGGCCGATATCGTGGGTGATGAAGACGATGGTCATGTTGATCTCGTCGCGCAGTTTTAAGAGCATGTCCAGGATGGTGGCCCTGGAGCAGGCGTCTATCATGCTGGTGGGCTCATCGGCCAGCAGGATGCTGGGCCTGAGCAGAAAGATGCGCGCGATCATCAGCCGCTGCATCTGCCCGCCGGACAGTTCAAAGGGGTATTTGTTGGTCAGCTCCTCGTACTTGAGGTTGACAAAGCGCAGGGCCTCGGTCATCTGCGCCACCTTTTCGGCCTTGGACAGGCTCTTGCCGCCGCGCATGTGGATGCAGTCCAGCAGCACGGAGTCTATCTTGTTGAAGATATTAAAGCTGGAGAAGGGATCCTGAAAGATGGCCTGTATGCCATGCCAGTAGGCGCGCCGCTTGCGGGCGGTGGACAGGTCAAGCGGCTTGCCCTTGAAGCGTATCTCGCCCTCGGTCACGCTGATGAGCCCCAGCAGCATCTTGGCCAGCGTCGTCTTGCCCGAGCCCGATTCCCCGACGATGGAGACCAGCTCGCCCTCGTAAAAGTCAAAGTCGACATGGTCAACGGCCGTCTTTTGCTGCTTGCCCAGGCCAAAGACCTTGGTCAGGCCGCGGCCGCTGAGGCAGGCTATCTTATCATGCGTCGCGCTCATACAGGCTCCTTAAGGCCTCAGGCTCGCGCCAGCAGCGGCTGGCCCTGTCCCCGGGCAGGTCGATGAGTTGTTGTTCCATGGCGGTGCAGCGGGGCTCCACATACTTGCAGCGCGGGGCGAAGCGGCAGCCGCGGGGCGGGTTTTTGAGGTTGGGCGGCGTGCCGGGGATAGCCCCCAGCTTGGTCTGGCGCATGCCCTCCTCGGGCACCAGGATGGAGTCCATCAGGCCCTTGGCATAGGGGTGGATGGGGTCGAATATCACCTCGCGCGCGCTGCCCATTTCCACGATCTGGCCGGCGTACATCACCATGATGTAGTCGGTCACATTGTATAGCAGCGGTAGCTCGTGCGTGATGAATATCATGGACTTGATCATGCCCTGCTCCATCATGTCTTTGAGCATCTTGATGACCATCTTCTGGCTGGTGACATCAAGCGCCGAGCTTGGCTCGTCCGCGATCAGCGCCTTGGGCGAGAGGATGGTGGAAATGGCGATCACCACCCGCTGCTTCATGCCGCCGGACAGCTCCACCGGGTACTTGTCCAGCGCGTCCTTGGGCAGGCCCAGCAGCTCAAAGCGCTTGGTGGCCATGTCGCGCACATCTTTTCTTGGCATATTGGGCATATGCGCGTGCACCACATCCTCAATGAAGCGGATGACCCGGCGCGTGGGGTTGAGCGCGTTCATGGCCGCCTGGGGGATATAGGCCACATCGGTGCCCAGCACCGACTTGCGCACCTTGTCCGGCGGCATCTGGGTGATGTTGCGCCCGCCGATGATGATGTCTCCGCTTTGGTAGTGCAGCGGCGGAAAATAGTAGCCCATCAGGCTCAGCGCCAGCGTGCTCTTGCCGCAGCCGCTTTCCCCCGCGATCCCCAGGCTCTTGCCCTCAAACATCTTCAGCGACACATGGTCGACTGCGTAGATGTCCTCGCCATAGCGGGTGATGTACTTGGTGGTGAGGTTGTTGACCTCCATGATAGGTGTATTGCTCACAGTGCCCCCTTATGTGCGAAGCTGCGGGTTGAACACCTGGTCCAGGCCCGTATTCATCAGATTGAGTGAGAAGGAGATCAGCGCGATCACCAGGATGACAGGGAAGTAGGCCCACCAGGAGCCGGAGAGATGCGCGGAGTAGAGCATGGCCCAGTTCATCATCAGGCCCAGTGTGGGCACCTCGGTGGTCTTGGGCCCCAGGCCCAGCAGGCTCAACTGGGCTTCTGCCAGGATGCCGCTTGACACCTGCAGTATGAAGGCCATGATCACATAGCTTAAGATATAGGGCAGTATGTCGCGCAGGATGATGCGGGGCACATTGTGGCCCGACAGTTTGGAGAGGTTGACATGGTCGCGGTTGCGCAGCGAAATCACCTGCGAGCGCACCGAGCGCGCCGTCCATACCCAGCTGGTCAGCCCTATCACCACCGCCACGGTGGTCGCCCCGCGCTGATCCTGACCGATCGAATAGCTGATCAGCACCAGCAGCACGAAGCCCGGGATGACGGTGAATATGTTGGTGATGAACATGATGACGTCGTCCACCCAGCCGCCCAGGTAGCCGGCAAACAGGCCAAGCGCCAGGCCGATCAAGGTGGCCACCGTGCCTGCGATCAGGCCGATCACCAGCGAGGTGCCGGCGGCCGAGACCAATTCTTTCAATACATCGCGGCCAAAGTTGTCCGTGCCCAGCGGCAGCATCTTGACATTGGCCACCGCGCTGACATTGACATAGTCGTCCTTGCTGATGCCGCCCTTGTCGATGATGTCGCCGGTGGCGGGATCGACCTCGCTGAGCTTGAGCTCCGGCGCCTGCGCGGCCTCCGTCAGGCGCTTGTTGAGCCGCTCATAGTAGTTGCGGTCGGCCTTGGTCATGCCCTTGGGCCGCAGGCTGCCGTCATAGTTGGCCTTCCAGGCGCTGAGCAGGCCCTCGGTGGTGGAGATGTCCATCCCCGCCTCCGCCTTGCCCGCGGCGTCCAGCCACAGCGCCATCTTGACGCGGTCCTCATCGCTGATGAGGCTGGACACCCTTTTCGCGTCGGCCTCCGGCAGGCGCAGCACGCTGCGCTGGCTGCTGACCCCATCGTAGAGCGAGACATAGACGCCGGGCCTGGCAAAGTTGCCAAGGCCGATGGACTGCAGCGGGTTGCCCGGGTTGATCAAAGGATAGATCAGCATCGTCAGCAGCAGTATCATGAAGATGACAAAGCCAAACAAGAACAGCGGGGAGCGGAATACCTGGCGCAAAGTGTTTCTCATCGTCTCATCCCTCCCCTCAGTCGATCTGCGCGGCCTTGACCCTGGGGTCAATGAAGGCATAGAGTATGTCCAGCAGGAAGGCCGATATCAGCACCATGATGGTGATGATGAGCGTCGTCGCCGATATCAGCGGATAGTCCGCCGTCGTGATGGCCCGATACATCGTGGTGCCCAGGCCCGGATAGTTGAAGATGATCTCCGCCACCAGGGCGCCGCCTATCATGGTGCCGATCGACAGCGCAAGGCCCGTCACCTGGGGCAGCATGGCGTTGCGGAAGACATAGCCCACGATCTTGCGATCCTTGATGCCCAGGAAGCGAGCGTACTTGACATAGTCGGCGTTTAGCTCATAGATGCTCATCGAGCGCATGCCGATGGCCTGCCCGCCGATGGAGATCAGCACGATGGACCAGAAGGGCAGGTGATAGTGGTAGACCACCGACTTCATAAAGTCCCAGCTCATGTTGGGGATCATGTCAAAGGCGTAGCCGCCGGAAATGGGCACCCACTTCAAGTTCAGCGCAAAGACCACCAGCAGCGTGACCGCCATGCCAAAGGCCGGTATATTGCCCAGGAAGAGGAACAGCGGCATCAGGAACTTGTCAAAGCCCTTGCGGATATAGGCCGCCAGCGCGCCCAGCACATTGCCCAGCAGCCAGCCGACAATGATGGCCGGAAACTGCAACAGCACCGTCCAGCCCACAGCGCTTGAGATGATATCGCTCACCTTGCGCGGGTACTGGCCAAAGGAGGTGCCCAGATCGCCGCGGAACAGATTGCCCACGAAGATCAAGAACTGCTGCATGATGGGCTTGTCCGTGCCAAACTCGGCCTGGTAGCGCTCGTAGACGCGCCGGACC
>CAKTTM010000060.1 GCA_934615145.1 uncultured Clostridia bacterium
TATTGATCGGTGCCCCTGTCGTGCGCGGAGATCAGCTTGCCGTCGGGCGCCTTCTCAAGGCGGGTCACCTCGTGAATGAGCATCACATCCAGGCCATAATCCTCCAGCTGCCACTTGACCAGGGCGGATATCTCCTCATCCTCCCAGGGCAGCAGCTGCTTATTGCGGCCGATCAGGGTCACCTTGGTGCCCATGGCGGAGAATATGTGCGCGAACTCGGCCGCGATGATGCCGCCGCCCACGATGGCCAGGCTCTCATAGGGCACCTTGGGAAACTTGTCGCCAAAGAAGCTCTCGCTGGTGATGTAACCGGTCTCCTCCAAGCCCTCGGCCGGCGGGAGGCCGGTATAGGCGCCGGTAGCGATCAGAAACTGCCTGCCCTCAAGCACCGCCTCGCCCCCGGCATTGAGCCTGACCGCCATGCTGTGAGGGCCGGTGAAGCGGCCCTCACCAATGAACAGGGTGATATTGTCCATCTGGGAAAAGTCCTTTTCGATCTGTATGCTCAGATCGATGCGCTCCCACATGTTGCGGGCGATCAGGTCCCAGTCGATGCGCGGCTTGTCGTAGGTCAGGCCAATCTTGTGGGCGCGCTGCGTCTCTCTAAGCAAATCGGCCGGATAGACCAGCATCTTGGAGGGGATGCAGCCCCTGGTCAGGCAGGTGCCGCCAAACTTGCCCTTCTCCACCACCGCCACCTTCAGGCCCTTCTCCGCCGCGCGCTGCGCCACCGTCAGCCCCGCCCCCGTGCCAATGACCACCAGATCAAACATAAAAAAAAGCTCCTTTGTTAGTCCACGCTATGGTATCAGAGCAGAGCCCGGCAAATCAAGCGCCGGGCCCGCCTGCTTGTCAATCGGCCCCCCGCGTGCTACTATTCCACAGAGGTGGAAACATGCAAGATATCAAGATCTGCTGCGCCGACCTGGAGGGCCGCCCCGCTGATGTGCGGGGCCATCAGGGCGCCATTTTAAGGCGCCTGCGCCAGGCGCAGCGCGCGGGCGCAGGCCTGCTGCTGCTGCCCTCGCTGACGCTGCCCGGCAGCAGTTGCGGCGACCTGTTCTATCAAGATACCCTCTTTGCCGCCTGTGAGCGCGCGGCGGGCGAGCTAGGCAGGCTGAGCCGTCAGACGGCCATCGTCTTTGGCCTGCCGCTGATGCTGGGCGGGCGTCGCTTCATCGTCAGCGCCCTGGCCTATCAGGGCCAGCTGCGCGGCCTGGTGCCAAAGCAACAGCTCAGCGCCATGGAGCGGCGCTGGTTCTCCCCCTGGGAGGGGGGGCCGGGGCTGATACACTTTGCCGGCGCGCAGCTGCCCATCGACCCAGATATGCTCTTCGAGCTGCCCGGCGGCCTGCGCCTGGGGCTTGTGGACAGCCCGACCGACCAGGCCCTGCGCCTGGCCAGGCCGCTGATCAGGCAGGGGGCCAACTTGATCGCCATCCAGTCAAGCGAGCCCACGCTGGCAGGCGAGGGCTTCAGGCGGCGCGAGCAACTGCGCCAGCTGTCACTGCAAGTGGCCTGCTGCTATCAAAACGCGGGGCTGAGCGAATCCACCACCGACTGGGTCTATGGCGGCGAATCACTATTGGCTTGCGGCGGCGACATCATTGCCGAGCGCCTGGCCTTTGCCAGGCCGCTGGCGGCCACCGCCACACTGAGCCTGGCCCCGCGGACGATACAGGCCCCGGCCTTTGACGCGCGGCCGCGCGATGTGGTGGTCTCCCCCGAGCCTTACGCCCCGCCGGAGGGCTTCCTGCGGCGCCAGTGGTGCCGCGAGGCTATCGAGATCGCCGCCCAGGGGCTTGCCCGGCGGATGACGCGCATCCAGGCCAAGGCGGCGGTGCTGGGCCTGTCGGGCGGGCTTGACTCCGCCATGGCCATGATCACCACCGCCCGCGCGCTGGAAATCGCGGGCCTGCCCAAGGAGGCCCTGCTGGCCTACTCACTGCCCTGCTTTGGCAGCTCACAGCGCACGCGCGGCAACGCGCTCAAGATGATGCGTGCCATGGATCTCAAGGAGCGCGAGATCGACATCAGCGCCAGCGTCATCCAGCACCTGCAGGACATCGGCCACCAGGGGCAGATCGATGCCGCCTATGAGAACGCCCAGGCGCGCGAGCGCACCCAGGTGCTGATGGACATCGCCAACATGACAGGCGGCCTGATGGTGGGCACCGGCGACCTGAGCGAGGCGGCACTGGGCTTTACCACGTATGGCGGCGACCACATGAGCATGTACGCGGTCAACATCGGCCTGTACAAATCGGCCATCCGCTTCATCCTGCGCGATGTGGCAGACAATGCGCACGGCGAGCTGGGCGCGGTCTTGCGCGATATCCTGGACACCCCCATCAGCCCGGAGCTGCAGCCGGGCGGCCAGCAGCATACGGAAAAGCTGATCGGCCCCTACGCGCTCAACGACTTTTATCTGTATTATGTCTTGAAAGAGAACCTGCGCCCGCAAAGCCTGCTGCGCTACGCCAAGGCGGCCTTTGGCACCACCTGGGACAGGCAGACCCTGCTGTACTGGATGCGCCAGTTCTACAAGCGCTTTTTCGCGGCGCAGTTCAGGCGCAGCTGCCTGCCAGACGGACCGCAGCTGCTGAGCGTCTCACTCTCGCCCCGCGGGGGCCTGAGCCTGCCCTCGGATGCCTGCGCCGCGCTGTGGCTTCAGCAAATCGATGCCCTGATAGGAGAGGAAGAATGAAAAACCTGACCATGCTGACCGATCTGTACCAGCTGACGATGCTGTACGGTTACTACAAGAATGGCATGACGGACAAGCGCGCCGTCTTTGACATGTTCTTCCGCCGCCAGGGCGCCTCGGCCTACGCTGTGATGGCGGGGCTGCAGCAGATCAAGGATTACCTTGACCACCTGCGCTTCAAGAAGAGCGACATCGCCTATCTGCGCTCGCTCAATCTCTTTGACGAGGGCTTTCTGGACTGGCTGATGGCCCTGCGCTTCACCTGCGATGTGGACGCGGTGCCCGAGGGCAGCTTTGTCTTCCCCAACACGCCCCTGCTGCGGGTCTCCGGCCCCCTGGGCCAGGCACAGCTGATAGAGACAGCGCTGCTCACCTTGGTGGGCCACCAGACCCTGATCGCCACCAAGGCCAACCGCATCGCGCGCGCGGCCCAGGGCGGCCGGGTGATGGAGTTTGGCCTGCGGCGCGCCCAGGGCGTGGACGCCGGGCTCTACGGCTCGCGCGCGGCCATCATCGGCGGCGCCAGCTCCACCAGCAACACCTTGGCCGGCAAGGCCTTTGATGTGCCGGTGTCTGGCACCCACGCGCACAGCTGGGTGATGAGCTTTGACAGCGAGCTGGAGGCCTTCCGCGCCTACGGCCAATGTTATCCGGACAGCTGCCTGCTGCTGGTGGATACCTATGACACACTGCGCTCTGGCGTGCCAAATGCCATCAAGGTCTTCCAGGAGCTGCGTGAGCAGGGCCGCAAGCCGCTGGGCATCCGCCTGGACTCGGGCGACCTGGCGTACTTGAGCATCAAGGCGCGCGAGATGCTGGACGCGGCGGGCTTCCACGAGGTGATCATCTGCGCCAGCAATGACCTGGACGAGTACCTGATCCGCGACCTGAAGCTGCAGGGCGCGCGCATCGACCTGTGGGGCGTGGGCACCAAGCTGATCACCGGCGGGGATAGCCCGGCCCTGGGCGGTGTGTACAAAATGTGCGCCCTGGAAGAGGACGGCCAGCTGGTGCCCCGCATGAAGCTGTCTGACAACCCTGAGAAGGTGACCCTGCCGGGCGTCAAGGACCTCTACCGCGTCTATGACGCCCAGGGGATGGCCTTTGCCGACCTGATTACCCTCAGTGACGAGGTCATCGACCAGAGCCAGCCGCTGGAGCTATTTGACCCCAAGGACACCTGGAAGCGCAGCACCCTGCAGCAGTACAGCCTGCGGCGCATGCTGCAGCCGATGTACCGAAATGGCGAGTTTGTAGGCCAGCAGCACAGCGTCAAGGAGATCAGCGCCTGGCGCGCGCAGGATGAGAAGACCATCTGGGACGAGCACCTGCGCCTGATGAACCCCACGCTGTTCAAGGTGGATCTGTCGCAAAAGCTGTGGGATCTGCGGCGCGACCTGCTGCTGCGCGGTGCCCAGGGCCTGTCGTGAAGAAGTCGCTGTGCGTGCTGTGGGAGCTGGACGCCCACAGCCACGCGCGCCTGGAGCAGCTGTCCATGGCTGCCAGCGGCAAGCCCTTTTTGTGCGCCAGCTTTCACCCCCATATCACGCTGGGCTGCTACGAGCAGATTGAAGACCGCCAGCTGCGCCCCTGGCTGCGCTCCTTCTCCCAGAAGGTGGCGCCCTTTGCTGTGCGCTTCATGGTGGTAGGCCTGCTGGCCACTGACCGCGTGGCCTGCTTTCCGGCCTTCACCGGCAAGCTGCGCAGTCACTACCTGGCCTTCCATCAGCGCTTTGACGACTATGCCGACCAGTGGACCCGCCAGTCCGGCGGCCTGTACACGCCCCATGTCTCGCTCTTTCAGGGCCCCATCACCATCGACACCCGCGCCCGCCTCGACCAGGCCTTCAGCCCCTTTGGCGGCAGGGTGGAGGCCCTGTCGCTGAGCTGGATCAAAGGCCCGGAGGATTATCAGGTGGTGGGCAGGTATGAGCTCAGTGGGGAGAGGTAGGGTGGAAAGGAGGATGGATGACGAATGACGAATGTTGACCCAAACAACATGGATATTGTCATCTATGAGTCTTCTGACGGAGAGATCAGGCTGGATGTGGCCACCAGTCATGATACCGTTTGGTTGAATGTGGAGCAGCTATGCAAGCTCTTTGGCAGAGACCGCAGCGTGATACAACGCCATGTCCGCAACATCTTTCAGGAAGAGGAGTTGGATGAGGGGGCAACCCGTGCAGATTTTGCACAAGTTCAAACCGAAGGCGAACGGCAAGTCACCCGCAGGCTTCCGCACTACAATCTGGATGTCATCATATCGCTTGGCTACCGAGTCAAGTCAAAGCAGGGTACCCGATTTCGCATCTGGGCCAATCAGGTGCTGAGGCGCTATATATTGCAAGGCTACGCCGACAATCAGCGCCGCCTGCAGCAGCTGGGCCAGACGCTTCAAATCATGCAGCGCGTGCAGGACAGGCTGCAGGCACGCCAGGTGCTGGATGTGGTGCGCAGCTATGCGCCCGCCCTCAGCCTGCTGGACGACTACGACCGCCAGCGCATCGCCCGTCCGCCCGGCCAGCCTGCGCGCCAGCGCCTGAGTTATGAGGAATGCCGCGCCATCATCGAGTCGCTTAGCTTTGGCGCGGAAAGCAGCCTGTTTGGCAATGAGAAGGACGAGTCCTTCAAGGGCATCCTGGGCGCCATCGAGCAAAGCTTTGGCGGGCAGGATCTCTACCCCACACTGGAAGAGAAGGCCGCCAACCTCCTGTACTTCATCGTCAAGGATCATAGCTTTTCAGACGGCAACAAGCGCATTGCCGCTGCCATCTTTCTGCACTATCTGGACAAGAACGGCGCCCTGTTCATTGAGGGCGCCAAGCGCATCGCTGATGACACCCTGGTGGCGCTGATCATCATGCTGGCCGAGTCCAGGCCGCGCGAGAAGGAAGCGATGGTCAGCCTGGTGATGCAGTTTCTAAGCTAAGGTTGAGGTCACTCGGAAAGGCTTCGATAAGCATAAGGAGAAATCATGGACACACAGCACCCCTTTGAGGCCGCCTTGCTCTTTGCCAAGCCCTTCCAGTGGGAGGTCTATGCCCGCTGCCGACAGTGGCTGATGCAGACAGAGCCGGAGGCCATCGAGCGCTTCTCCAAGAGCGCAGTCAGCTATGGCCTGGCCCGGCGCTTTCTGTGGCTGGTACCCATCAGCGGTCATCATGTTCTGATCAATTTCGATCTGCCCCTGGAGCTGTCCGATCCCCTGCTGCGCCCGGGCAAGCTGCCCCACGCCCGCCGCTATATTCACCAGATGGATGTGCGCGACATGGCGGTGCTGGAGCAGGCCATCGCAAACGGCTGGCTGGCTGCGGCACTTGACTGCGGGCGGGGCAAAATGGCTTAGCCCTGCGCTCGACACCGCGCTTCATTCCCGCTACAATGAGCGGGATTTTTGTTTTGTGGAGGGAAGGCCATGGCCATCGAGCGTGTGCGGGCAGCCTTTGAGCGGCTGGGGATAGCAGACAGGATAGAGGAGTTTGATGTCTCCAGCGCCACCGTGCCTCTGGCCGCTCTGGCCCTGGGCGTCCAGGAGGCGCAGATCGCAAAGACCCTGTCCTTTCGCGCGGCCGATGGCGGCGCCCTGCTGGTGGTGGCCGCAGGAGACGCCCGCATTGACAACCCCAAGTTCAAAGCCGCCTTTGGCACCAAGGCCAGAATGCTCTCCGCCCAGGAGGCTGAGCAGATGACCGGCCACGCCGTGGGCGGTGTCTGTCCCTTTGCCGTCAAGCAAGGCGTGCGCATCCATCTGGACGAGAGCCTCAGGCGCTTTGAGCATGTCTACCCCGCCTGCGGCAGCGCCAACAGCGCGGTCAAAATGACCCCCACAGAGCTTGCGCACTACAGCGGCAGCAGCTGGGTGGATGTGTGCAGGCTGCTGGAATAGCCGTCTGGATATGCGCATAGAAAAGGCCGCTCGCGGGGAGCGGCTTGAGTGTCTTCACGATCTATGACTTAGCCTGTCGCAAAGAATCGCTTCGCTGTCTTTGCTTTGGTTTTCGGGGCTGCGGCCCCAGAAAGGACGATGGGGGCTGTCCGCCCCCATGCCCCCGATAAGGGACTTCGTCCCTTAACCCATCTTGGGCTTGATTTATCCCTTAGGCCAGCGCGCTGCGCAGCACGTTCTCCACGATCGCCTTGCTCGCCACGCCCTCGTGTACTTTCACATCGTCCACAAAGAAGGTGGGCACATACCAGTAGTCATAGCCCTTTATCTTCTCCGGCGTTATTTTCTCATCGATCTGCTCGACCTCTACCTTGGCCAACTCCGGATACTCCTGCTGCAGCTCTGCCATCCAGCGCTTGGCCTCCTGGCAGTAGGGGCAGCTCTCAAAATGGAACAGCTTGACATGCTTCATCGTCAGTTGCTGCGGCACAGGCCATGCTTGACACGGTCGTGCTCCTCCGCCCGCTTGCCGTTATTGAAGCGATCCAGCGTCCCCACCAGATAGCCGGTGATCCGCCGGATACGATGGAAGGGCTGCCCGCCGAAATCATAATCCAGGTCGACAAAGTCGCCGTCCACCTTGATCCTGATGCTCTGCGGCTCACGGCCAAACCTTTCCCTTGCTCTGCTCAGATAAGCGTCCAGCTCAGCCTGGGCCAGGACGCCGCCTTCCACATGAAATACACATGCCATTGTCATATCCTCCTTGGCGCTGCTATGAAGAGCGTGCAGGAGTAGTATACCACCTATTGTGGTTCTGTAAAGCCCTTGCTACAAGATTTGGTCAAAACTAACAAAATGATGTCGCGCTGATCCTGGCCGAGCAGCGCAAAAAATGATAGCAAGTTCACATAACCTGTGGTATACTCCACAAGGGTAATCACCCAAGCATTACCAAGGAGGCACCCATGAAAAAACTTCTCGCACTGGCGCTGTGCGCCTGCCTGCTCTTCGCGTTTGGCGCGCAGGCGGAGACCAAGACGGGCGAGGCCGCTGGCTTTGGCGGCCCTGTCAAAGTAACCGTTACCCTGGATGGCGACAAGATCGTCTCCGTTGAAGTCACCGGTGATCAGGAGACCCGCGGCATCGGCGACCGGGCCATTGATGAGCTGCCCAATCTGATCGTGGAAAAGGGCGGCGTTGAGGTCGATGTCATCGGCGGCGCCACCGTCACCTCAGAGGCCATCCTCAAGGCCGTTGCCATCGCCCTGGGCCAGATCGAGCCCGAGGCCGCAGCTACTGAGGCACCCGCTGCCCCCGCAGAGGTCGCTGCCGCTGAGGCCTACATCGGCTTTGGCGTGGACAGCACCGGCCGCATCGGCCCCGGCAAGGACGACAAGGATGTGCAGGTCTACTCCTTCAACGAAGTCTACGCCAATGTCATCTTTGACAAAGAGGGCAAGGTGCTCTTTGCCTACCTTGACCAGCTGGAGGTAGCCAGCCCCAACTATGACGGCGACGGCATGCCCCACTTCAGCGGCTATCCGGGCCAGGGCGGCTACAACTATGATGAGAACCACGACGGCAAGATCGACTCCGTGCTGGAAACCGACAACGACGGCTTCCAGGCCGAGATCGCCCAGTGGGCCACGAAGCGCCAGCGCGGCGATGCCTACCGCATGGGCACCGGCACCTGGAGCGACCAGGCCAACCGCTTTGCCCAGCTCTTTGTGGGCAAGACCGTAGACGAGATCGACGAGTGGTTTGCCAAGTACACCTCCGCCAAGAACGGCCGTCCGCTCAAGGATGGCTCCAAGGACGAGGCTGAGGCCGCCAAGTACGCTGCCCTCAGCGATGATGAGAAGGCCATGCTGGCCGATCTGACCAGCGGCGCCACCATGAGCCTCAATGACAGCCATGGCAACATACTGGCCGCCGTCCGCAAAGCCTATGACAACCGCCAGCCCCTGACCGCCGGCGCCGCCGCCTTTGGCTTTGGCCTGGACAACTCCGGCCGCATCGGCCCCGGCAAGGACGACAAGGAGGCCCAGGTCTACTCCTTCAACCAGGTCTTTGCCACCTCGCTGTTTGACACCGAGGGCCGCCTGACCTACCTGCACCTGGACCAGCTGGAGGTGGCCTCCCCCAACTATGACGGCGACGGCATGCCCCACTTTGGCGGCTATCCGGGCCAGACCCCCTACAACTACGATGAGAACCACGACGGCAAGGTCGACGGCACGCTGGAAATGACCAACGAGAATTACCTCGAGCAGATCAGCGCCTGGGCCACCAAGCGCGAGCGCGGCGACGCCTACCGCATGGGCACCGGCACCTGGTCGCAGCAGGCCGATCGCTTCGCCCAGCTCTTTGTGGGCAAGACGGTCGACGAGATCGAGGACTGGTTTGCCAAGTACACCTCCGCCAAGAACGGCCGCCCGCTCAAGGACGGCTCCAAGGATGAGGCCGAGGCCGCCAAGTACGCGGCGCTAAGCGATGATGAGAAGGCCATGCTGGGCGACCTGACCACCGCTGCCACCATGAGCCTCAATGACGGCCACGGCAACATACTGGCCGCCATCCGCGCCAGCTTTGAGAGCCAGCTGCCCCTGGCCCTGACGCTGGGCGAGTAGACTCCCATCAAAAACTGCGGTTTTTGATGGGCTAGGCTTCGGCCATCCGCCTCTCGCTACGCTCCCGGGCGGCGGATGGCATGGAAACC
>CAKTTM010000061.1 GCA_934615145.1 uncultured Clostridia bacterium
CAAACGATGCACGCATCAGAGAAGGCAAAACAGTCCAGGCAAAAGGAAATGCCATCGAGAGGTTGGGAAAGAATGTTATCGGGTTTAGGGCATTCTTGATGAATGAGTCTGTTTTTCCATTCGTGTGCTTCGGATACGGATGTGACTTTGCGGAGGGTTCCTCAATACTTGATCGAGTAGTAACGATAAACATGTTTGGTGAGCTCAACACAACATCACTCTCAAACGAAGGAGACCAGGGGAAGTTCAATCGAGGTAGTTTCTACTTTCGTGAACTGAAGTGGACCGTTCCGGAAATGGCCCAGATAATGTATGATATAGCTGCGCGCAGCGTACACTATTACTTTTCAAAGTATAGAGAGGAAAGCTTTATCTAGAGCATATTCCGGGTATCGCTTTTCCTTGAGCCCCCTTCCGGCCCCCCCATCCTTGACACAGCAAAGCCCCAACCCCTATAATTTCCCACAGGCCGCCGCTTTGCGCAGGCGGCATATTGTTTGAAGGGACTTGTGAAAGATGACGACGCTGGAGCGGGAAGTAGGCCGCAGGAGGACATTCGCCATCATCAGCCATCCGGACGCCGGCAAGACCACGCTGACGGAGAAGCTGTTGCTCTACGGCGGGGCCATACGGGAGGCCGGCAGCGTCAAGGCGCGCAAGTCGGCGCGCCATGCCACCAGCGACTGGATGGAGATCGAAAAGCAGCGCGGCATCTCGGTGACCAGCTCTGCCATGCAGTTTAGCTTTGAGGGCTATCATATCAATATTCTGGACACCCCCGGCCACCAGGACTTCAGCGAGGACACCTACCGGGTGCTGGTGGCGGCCGACAGCGCCGTCATGCTGTTGGACGCCAGCCGCGGCGTGGAGGAGCAGACCATCAAGCTGTTCAAGGTCTGCAGGTTGCGGGGCATCCCGATCTTTACCTTTGTCAACAAGATGGACCGCGCCGCCAAGGATCCCTTTGCGCTGATGGAGGAGCTGGAGCAGGTGCTGGGCATCCGCTCTTGCCCTGTCAACTGGCCCATCGGCGTGGACGGCGACTTTCAGGGCGTCTACCACCGCGACAGCAAGATGGTGGAGCTTTATTTCTCTGGCGATCATGGCGCCACCAAGGCCAAGAAGACAGAGATCGGCATCGACGACCCGGCCATCGAGGGCGTGCTGGACCGGCATTACTTGAAGCGCCTGCGCGAGGAGGTTGACCTGCTGGATGTGGCGGGCGATGCCTTTGACCTAAAGGCCATCCGCGCGGGCGATCTGACGCCCATGTTCTTTGGCAGCGCCATCACCAACTTTGGCGTAGAGCCCTTCTTGCAGCGCTTTTTGGAGTATTCGCTGCCGCCCACGGGCAGGCAGAGCAACGAGGGCATGGTGGATCCGCTGGACGAGCGCTTCAGCGGCTTTGTCTTCAAGATACAGGCCAACATGAACCCCGCCCATCGCGACCGGCTGGCCTTCATGCGGGTGGTCAGCGGCACCTTCAGGCGCGACATGATGGTCTGGCATTCGGGCAGCAACAAGCAGGTGCAGATGAAGGCGCCCCAACAGTTCATGGCCGATGACCGCGAGATGGTGGAGGTGGCCTATCCGGGCGATATCCTGGGCCTGTTCGATCCGGGGCTGTATTACCTGGGCGATACGCTCTGCGAGGGGCGCAAGCTGGTCTTTGAAAAGATACCTGTCTTTGCGCCTGAGCACTTTGCCAGGGTGCGGCCCTTTGACTCCATGAAGCGCAAGCAGTTTATCAAGGGGGTCACCCAGCTGAGCCAAGAGGGCGCGATACAGACCTTCAAGCGCGACGAGATGGGCCCGGAGGAGCTGATCGTGGGCGTGGTGGGCGTGCTGCAGTTTGACGTGCTCACCTACCGGCTGCAAAGCGAGTACGGCGCGGAGCTGAAAATGGACACACTGCCTTACCGCTATGTGCGCTGGGTGATACAGACGCCAAAGCCTGTCGAGCAGCTGCTGCTGACAAGCTCTAGCGCCCGCGCGCGTGACGCGCATGATAATGATGTGCTGCTGTTTGAGAATGAGTGGTCCATCCGCCTGGCGGGGGAGAAGAACCCCGGCCTTGAGCTGAGCGACATCGCGCCCCAGGAGGCGCTGGAGGACTAATTGAGTGCACCACATCATCGCGCCTGATCATCCGGTCTTTGACAGCGCGGCCTATCGGCGTGACGCGCTGCTGCTGGAGGTGCTGGATGCCATCATCCGGCCCAATGCCTTCCTGCTGCTCTCCGATGGGGAGCAGTTTGTCATTGCGCGCAACCGGCTGGATCTGTCCGCCTGGGTGTGGACGCATGATGACTTAAGCCCCCAGGCGCTGGAGAGGCTCTGCGGCCTGCTGCACACGCATTTCGCGGGCCGGCAGGTGCACATCACCGCCAAGGAGCAGGCGGCGCAGATGATCGCCCAGTGGTTTGAGCGCCGGGGCTTTACCCGCCAGGCGGGCATGGGGCTGATCGGCTATCGGCTAGACGCGGTGCTTATGCCGCAGGATAGGGGCCCGGTGCGCCTGGCCCGCATGGATGAGCTGGATGAGCTTGCCGCCCTGCACCGGGACTTTCAGATGGCCTGCTTTAACGAAGTGCGCGAGCCCGACAGCCAGGGCATCATGCGGCAGCGAATCGAAAAGGGCAGCCTCCGGGTGCTGGAGCAGGAGGGCGAGATCGCGGCCTTTGTCGCCGCGGCGCCGCTGAAGCCAGGCCAGCATACGCGCGTGGGCATGGTCTATACCCGGCCGCAGATGCAGGGCCGCGGCTATGCCAAGTGGCTGACCGCCCAGGTCTGCCAGGATGAGCTGACCCGCTGCCCCTTTGCCATCCTCTACGCCGACGCCGACAACCCGCGCAGCAATGCCGCCTACCAGCGCATTGGCTTTAGGCCCCTGGGCGTGGCGCGGGAGATCAGGCTCAGCCTGGCTGAGCGGTGAGAGTGGACGGGCAAGCGCTGCTCAGGCTCCTCAAGCCCCCCGCGCTGTGGCAGCGCAGCGAGCCTGCCTTCTGGGCGGATGAGCATATCTCAAAAGGCATGCTGGCCGCCCACCTGGACCCTGAGCGGCAGGCCGCCAGCCGTAGGCATGATGAGATCGAGCGCTCGGCGCGGTGGCTTGCTGGGCAGCTGCCGGCGGGCGGCGCGGTGCTGGATTTGGGCTGTGGGCCGGGGCTCTATACCAGGCGGCTGAGCGCCCTGGGCTTTGAGATGACGGGCATGGATCTCTCGCCCCGCTCGATTGCCTATGCCGCTGGGCAGGATAGCCGCAGCCGCTACCTCTGCGCTGACTATCTGCAGATGGATATTGAGGCGGGCTTTGACGCGGCGCTGATAATCTACTGCGACTACGCGGCCCTGATACCAGGTGAGCGGCAGGCCCTGCTGCGCCGGGCGCACCGGGCGCTGAGGCCCGGCGGACTATTGATACTGGATGTCTTCACCCCCCGGCATGCTGAGCGCAGGCGGGAAGCGCGCGACTGGCAGCTGCATGCGCAGGGTGGCTTCTGGGATGCCGGGCCGCATCTATGCCTGCACGCCCGCCATGCCTTTGAACAGGGCCTGGTCTGGGCTGATCAGTATGTGATCGTAAGCGAGCAGGGCAGCCGCGACTACCTGATCTGGGACAGCGCCTATACCGTGGACAAGATGCGCGCCGAGGCCCTGCCCCAGGGCTTTGCCATCGAGGCGGTCTATGGCGATGCCTGCGGCCGGACGCCTGAAGCCGCGCCCGACACCCTCTGCTTCGTGCTGCGCAGGGGCATGTCATAAACGGAGCATTATGCATTCCAGCCTTGACATCATCCGTGGGCAGGCCTATAATGGCGCGGCACGGGCAAGGGCCCGGCAAACCAGACATCAGGAGAGCGATTTGACAGCCATCAGGGGAAGCATTCCGCCGCACTTCACACAGCGCGGCGAGCCGCCGGACAGCAGCCTGCCCGGCCTTTTCGCCACCCCTTAGCGGCGGGTTCATCACCGCCGCGCGGAAAGACGGGCCAGGGAGCGATCCCGGCGGGCAATCAGCCCGCAAGCGGCCCGTCTTTTATTGTGCCCTTATGACGAAAACTGGAGCCACAAGCGCACAGGAGGTCACAATCTGTGACCTCAAAACGACATCAAGTGCAATGACACCATCATGGAGAAAGTGAAGAACAAATGATACGCTCAGACATCCGCAACATCGCCATCATCGCCCACGTCGATCATGGCAAGACCACCCTCGTGGACCAGATGCTCAGGCAGGGCGGCGTGTTCCGCCAGAATCAGCAGGTGATGGACCGCGTCATGGACTCCAATGATTTGGAGCGCGAGCGGGGCATCACGATCCTGGCCAAAAACACCGCCGTGCACTATCAGGATATGAAGATCAATATCGTCGACACCCCCGGCCACGCCGACTTTTCAGGCGAGGTGGAGCGCGTGCTCAAGATGGTGGACGGCGTGCTGCTGCTGGTGGACAGCTTTGAGGGCCCGATGCCCCAGACGCGCTTTGTGCTTAAAAAGGCGCTGGATCTCAAGCTGCCGGTGCTGATGGTCATCAACAAGGTGGACAGGCCAGACGCCCGCTGCGACGAGGTGGTGGAGGAGCTGCTCGACCTGCTGATCGACCTGGAGGCGGGGCCGGAGACCCTGGATAGGCCCATCCTCTATGCATCGGCCAGGCAGGGCACGGCGACGCTGGACATGGCGCAGCCGGGCAAGGACCTGACCCCGCTGTTTGACGCCATCATCACCCACATCCCGGCGCCCGAGGGCGACCCGGAGGCACCCGCGCAGGTGCTGATCTCCACCATCGACTACAATGAGTATGTGGGCCGCATCGGCGTGGGGCGCATCACGCGCGGGACATTGAAGGCCGGCATGATGGCGGTGCGCTGCAATTTTCTGAGCGAGCAAGTGTCCACGCCCTTTCGGATGACGGAGCTGAGCACCTTCATGGGCATACAGCGCACGCCGGCCGACGAGGTCAGCATCGGCGACATCGTGGCGCTTTCGGGCCTGCCGGACCTGTCCATCGGCGACACGGTCTGCGACCCGGCGCACCCGGAGCCGCTGCACTTTGTGGCCATTGGCGAGCCCACGGTGTCGATGACCTTCTCCGTCAATGACAGCCCTTTTGCTGGCCGCGAGGGCACTTATGTGACCAGCCGCCACCTGCGCGCCCGGCTCTACCGCGAGATCGAGACCGATGTCAGCCTGAGGGTCAACGACGGCGAGACGCCCGACCAGTTCGAGGTCTGCGGCCGCGGCGAGCTGCACCTGTCGATATTGATCGAGAACATGCGCCGCCAGGGCTACGAGTTCCAGGTGTCGCGGCCGCAGGTGCTCTACCACTATGAGAATGGCAAGCGCCTGGAGCCCATCG
Organism: uncultured Clostridia bacterium; assembly: GCA_934615145.1. Lineage (GTDB taxonomy): Bacteria > Bacillota > Clostridia > Christensenellales > Aristaeellaceae > UBA1038. The sequence continues at coordinate 5,363 of CAKTTM010000061.1, forward strand.
AGCGGCTGCATGTGGATGTGCCCCAGGCCTACGCGGGCGCGGTGATCGAAAAGATAGGCCGCAGGCGCGGCACGCTGGAATCCATGGCAGGGCTTGACCGCGTGCGCATGGAGTTCCTGGTGCCCAGCCGGGGCCTGTTTGGCTACCGCAGCGAGTTTCTGACCGATACCCGGGGCGAGGGCATCATGGGCGCCAACTTCCAGGGCTATGATGACTACCGGGGCGAGATCCCCCACCGCAATGTGGGCTCCCTGGTCTGCTTTGAGACGGGCGACAGCACGCAGTACGGCCTCTTTGGCGTGCAGGACAGGGGCACACTGTTCATCGGCGCGCAGACGCCGGTATATGCCGGCATGATCTGCGGGCAAAGCAATCGGCCCGGTGACATCGTGGTCAATGTGTGCAAGACCAAGCATGTCACCAATATCCGCAACGCCGGCGGCGCGGAGGACAGCCTGCGCCTGGTCAGCGTGCATAGCCCGACGCTGGAGGAGAGCCTGGAGTTCATCGACGATGATGAGCTGCTGGAGGTGACGCCCAAGTCCCTGCGCATGCGCAAGCGGATGCTGGACCACAACATGCGCATGCGCGCACAGGGCAAAAAAAAGGCTGAATAATGGAAGGCCGAATAACAAAAAGGGGGACAGGGCATGAATCAACTGAAGATCAAGCACCTGGTCATCGGCTTTGGCAAGGCGGGCAAGACGCTGGCCGGCTGGCTGGCAGGCCGGGGGGAGCCGGTGGCCTTGGTTGAAAAGTCCAGTGACATGTACGGCGGCACCTGCATCAATGTGGCCTGCATCCCCAGCAAGTTTCTGGTCTCCCGCGCCGGACAGTCCCAGCGGCTGGGCGGCGGTTATGAGGCCAGGGCGGCCCGCTACCGGGACGCCATCCAGGCCAAGCGGCAGCTGACCGGCATGCTGCGGCAAAAGAACCGTGACAAGCTGGTGGGCGCGGGCGTCCAGCTGATCCTTGGCAGCGCCAGCTTTGTGGACGCGCATCAGGTGCAGGTGGCGCTAAGCGACGGCGGCCAGATGCGCATCCAGGCAGAAAATATCTATGTCAACTCCGGCTCTCTGCCCCTGCTGCCGCAGATCGAGGGCCTCAAAGACAATCCCTTTGTCTACACCAGCGAAACGCTGATGGACAAGGAGGATCTGCCCCGGCGGCTGGTCATCATCGGCGGGGGCTATATCGGCCTGGAGTTCGCCTCCTGCTATCAGGGCTTTGGCAGTCAGGTCACCATCCTGCAGCGGGACGCTGCCTTCATGCCCAGGGAGGACAGCGATATCGCCCAGGCAGTGCATCAGGCGCTGACAGCGCGCGGCATCCAGATCATCGCCCAGGCGCAGGCGGAGGAGCTGATCGCAGGCGCCGATGGCTGCCGTGTGCGGATCAGCACGCCGGAGGGCAAGCAGGAGTTGGTGGCCGACGCTGTGCTGGTCGCCACCGGCAGGCGGCCCAACACCCAGGATTTGAACCTGGAGGCGGCGGGCATCCAGACAGATTCGCGCGGCGGCATCCAGGTGGATGAGAGGCTGCAAAGCGCGGTGGGCCATATCTGGGCCCTGGGCGATGTGGCCGGCGGCCCGCAGTTCACCTACACATCGCTGGATGATTTCCGGATCGTGCGCGACCAGCTCAGGGGCAAGGGCCAGCGCACGACGCTCAACCGCGGCGCCATCCCCTACAGCGTCTTCATCGACCCGCCGCTGTCGCGCGTGGGCCTGAGCGAGCAGGAGGCCATAGCGCAGGGCCATGATGTGCGCGTGGCGCGCCTGCCTGCCGCCGCCATCCCCAAGGCCCAGGTGCTCGAGCAGCCCGAGGGCCTGCTCAAGGCGGTGATCGACAAGGCCAGCGACCGGCTGCTGGGCCTGCACCTGTTCTGCGCCGAGTCTTATGAGATGATCAACCTGGCCAAGCTGGCCATCGACAGCGGCATCACCGCCGCCGCCCTGGCCGACGCCATCTACACCCACCCGACCATGACCGAGGCCTTCAATGAGCTGTTTGCCTGAGAACGGGCCATCAAGAAACTGCGGTTTCTTGATGGTTTAGGTTCTCGGCCCTCCGCCTGTCGCTGCGCTCCCGGGCGGCGGAGGGCAAGGAAGCCCCAGGGGCACGCATTCAATCCTTCGGATTGATTGCGCGGTCGGCTCTGCCGACTTGCAAACCTTTAGGTTTGCAACCTTCACTACGCAAGGCTTGCCGCGTCGCCGTACACGCCGCCGACGCGGATTTTTGGTCAGAGGGCTGCGGCCCTCCGAACCTCCCTTGGGCTTGTTGACAGTCTCCAGCTCAAGCTGCTCATCAGCTTTAGTTGTTTTTTGTCAGTTCCCCATCACCAGGCCCTCGTGCAGGTTGCTGATGCCATTCTCCAGATAGGCCTTCAGGCAGGTGAGCATGAAGACCCAGCCGGTCTGGTTTTGCAGCAGCTCGTGGGTGACATCGCGGTCCGTCGGCCAGTCGGACTCGCTGACGCTGACCAGGCAGCCGCCCTCGCGCGGCGTGATGGCGATGCGGCAGTGCCTGCGCTCTGCCTCCTCGCCCCAGTCAAAGCGGATCAGGCTGTGGGGTATGGCCTCCACCACCTGAATGTCAAAGTCCGCGCCGTAGGCCTCGTGCCGCAGGCGCACGACCTCTCCGCTTTCCCAGGGCCGCGAGCTGCTTGAAAACCAGAAGTTGCCGATCTGCCTGCCATCGCAGAAGGCATCGTAAGCCCGCTTGGGCTCGCAGACGATGAACATGCTTGCTCTAAGTTCCATTTCATCACACTCCTCTAAGTTGTGTATCAGCGCGCTGCAGGCTGACTGCAGGGCGCTATCATTCTACCCGCGGGCGCCTTGCGCCGCGCGCCGGCCTGATGCTATACTGTGGTCAATACAAGCAAACCATGCCCAGGCATGAGGAAGCGAGGCCCATCATGACCAAGCGCATCCTGTCCCTGCTGCTCTTGCTCTGCCTGCTGCTGGGCCTATCCCTGGCCCAGGCGCAGGCGCCCCGGCTCTTTGACCCCAGCATCAACAACCTGGCCAATGGCGGCCACTTTGCCTTTGACGGGCAGAACTATTTCGTGCAGCATACAGGGCCACATACGCGCTTTTTGCTCTACCAGGTGACGGACAACTTCCGCACTGGGCCCGCGGTGCAGGACAGGCTGCGCACGGACGCGCGCTACAGCGTGTTTGGCAACCGGCTCTACTTCTACTCCAAGAGCACGGACTATGTGGGCCTCTACGCCTTTGACCTATTTGACGGCTTTGTGACAGGCGAGCCCATCCAGATCGCCCCCGAGGGCGCGCTGCAGTACGCGGTGGACGCGGGCGGCGTCTACTACGCCATTGCCAAGCAGCCGGGCATTTGGAAGGTGGATCACAGTGGGCAAAACCCGATGTTGCTGGCCCCCCACGAGGTGCGCGAGCGCAACAACATCATCCGCATGATCCCCTTCATGGGGCAGCTGTACTATGTCAACGAGGCCGACCACTGCCTCTATGTGGTGCCCACCGATGGCTCGGCGCCCGCGCACAGGCTCAGCCAGGCGCCGATGCACTACTTCGTCTTTGGCGAGTATCAGGGCGCGCCCGTCATACTCTATGTGACCTTTGCCAGCGGCTCAGAGGCGCTCAAGCAGTCGGTGGTGGGCGCGGTGGACATGGCCGGCCAGCCCATCGCGGCGCTCAAAGACCTCAAAAAGATACGCTCGCGCTACATCAACTCGGCCGAGGGCTATCTGTACTACTGCGACAGCGCGCAGGACGGCCGCCTCAAGCGCGTGCCGCTGACGGATCTAAGCCAGAAAAAGATGCTGGTCAACCGCACGACGGGCTATCCCCATGTGTTTGACCACTTCGCCGCCGTGCTGGCCTTCGACAACG
>CAKTTM010000062.1 GCA_934615145.1 uncultured Clostridia bacterium
GCCTTGATTACATCACCCAAGCTGATTGTGGCCGACGAGCCGGTCGCCATGATAGACGCCTCGATGAAGATGAACATCGTCAACCTCTTCAAGAGCATCCGTGACGAGTACGGCATCAGCTTCATCTACATCACCCATGACCTGTCCACCGCCTACTATGTCAGCGACTATATCGCCACACTCTACCGGGGCAGCCTGATCGAGTATGGCCCCTCGATCGCCATCATGGAGCATCCCGCGCATCCTTATACTGAGCTGCTGATGAACTCTGTGCCCCATGTGGGTGACAAATGGCAGCAGAACATACGCATGTCGGAGGCGGAGACGAGGGAGTTTTCGCTCAACCACTGCAAGTTTGCCTCGCGCTGCGCCTATGCGACCGAGGAATGCCGCACCAGCCGCCCGCCTAATGTGGCCCTGGGCGCTGAACGCAGCGTGCTGTGCTACCATCCGCTGGTAGCCCCCGAGGCCTGAGCACCTTGCGCCATCCGTGGCTTAGGGTGATGGCCGCTGCGCTGGTCTGCATGCTGGCAGTGCCGCTGCTGGGCCTGGGCGCAGTGCCCAATGACACCGCGCTGGAGGTCTATTTGATCGATCCCTGCGGGGGCTGTCAGGGTGCTGCGGGGCCAGGCTGCGGCGAGTGTAAGCTGGAGGACGAGGCCTTTTTGCGCTACAGGGCGCTGCTGAAGGACATCGGCCAGCCTCAGCGCCGCATCCGGCTGATCAACCTGCGCCGCAACCCCGAGCGTTATGACGGGTTGGAGGCCAGGCTGCGGGAGCTGGGGCATGAGGACTTTCAGCTGCCCGTGCTGCTGGTGGGTGAAGGTGCCTTTCCGGCCGAGGGCAGGGCAGATGAGCTGGTCAAGGATTACCTGACGACGGGAAAGTTGCCAGAGGGCATCGACATGGCGGCGGAGGAAGCAGAGCCTGCTGCCTCGCAGTCCGAGAACACCCAACGCAGCATGATCTATCTGTACAGCAAGTACTGCCAGGACTGCCGCTTGATATCGCCCTGGCTGGAAGAGCATCTGCCTGAAGGGATAGAGCTGATGAGCTACGACATCGGAAGCCAGGAAGGCCTGCAGCTGGAGCTGGCGGTGGAAGCCTACTTTGGCATCACGCAGGACGATTTCATGGTGCCCGCGCTGATCAGCGGGCAGACGCTGATGCTGGGCAGCGAGCATATACAGGAGGGATTTGCGGCGGCCCTTGAGCAGGCCGACCAGACCCCGCTGAGCGCGTTGCTGGCGCCTGCGGACTAAGACATGTTTGGCAGGAGACGCAAAACGGTTTGGATGGCGCGCCTTGAGGGTGATCAGGGCCTGCCGCTTTATGAGGGCCCGCTTGAGCGACTTCACTTTGACGAAAGCTGCGTGTTGGCGCTGAGCGTAGAGTTTTTCGATGACCCCAGCCCCTGCGAGATCCATCGGTCGGCTGTCATCCTGCGGGCCATTGAAGAGATACGCGCGGCCTGTACCTCTGCTGACCCCTTGCCCGTCAGTGGCCTGAACGAGCGGATCAGGGGCCTGCTTGGCGCCTATCCGCAGGCAAGCACTGTGCGTGTCTGGGAGCAGCAGGGATGATCAAGCGTCTGATGCTTTGCCTCTGTCTGCTGCTCTGTGGTCTGAGCCTCCAGGCCCAGGCGGGTGACTTGCCAGAGAGCAGGCTCACCTACCTCTATGTGCCGGCCTGCCAGAGCTGCGCCAAGGTGGCCGCGCTGCTGGACAGCCTGCCTGAGGTGATCACGGTGCAGACCGCGGAGGGCAAGAGCTTTGACTCCCGGCTGGTGATAGAGCGCGCAGACATCAGCGCCGACCCGGCGCTGGCCGAGGCGCTCTTTGCCAGGTTCGTGACGCCTGAGGATCAGCAGATCGTGCCCAGCGTTTACTTTGGCGGCAGATATCTGGCGGGCGCGGAAAGCATATTGGCTGAGCTGCCTGCGGCGCTTGAGAGGGGAGAGGCCCTTCAAGCCGCGCCGGATGAACAGACAAGCGCGGCGGGTGAGCCTTCAGAGCGCCTGAGCCTGGGGGCCAGCCTGGGCTCGGGGCTGGTGGCGGGGCTGAATCCCTGTGCGCTGTCGATGCTGATATTGCTGCTGGGCAGCCTGCTGCATCTGGGACGACGCAGTGCGGTGCTGGCGGCGGCCTTTCTGCTGAGCAAGCTGGTCACTTACTTCCTGATCGGTCTGCTGCTGCTGAGCCTTCTGCAAAGCTGGAATCCCGCCTGGCTGACCCTGTCGCTCAAGATCGGGCTCAGTGCGCTGGCTGGTCTGCTGATCGTGCTCAATCTGCTGGATGCCTGGCGCGCGCACCGAGGCGACTATGGCAAGGTCAGGAACCAGCTGCCCTCCGGCCTGCGCCAGCGGCTGCAGGCATTGATTAAGCACATGGCAGGCTCGCCCCATGTGCTGCTGGCGGTGGTGCTGCTGGGGGTGTTGGTCTCCTTGGGCGAGTTTCTCTGCGCGGGCCAGCTCTACCTGGCCACCCTGTTGGCCACCATCAATGCCGGCGCCGCGGATGCGCGGCGGCTGATGATGTTGGCGGTCTACTGCCTGGCGTTCATTATGCCCTCCGCGCTGCTGACGCTGGTCATCCTGCGGCTGCGGCACACCTTGCAGGCCAGTGACTTCATCAGGCGCAGGATGCCCTTGATCAAACTGCTGACGGCGCTGGTGTTGGTGCTTGCCATTATCTATGCCTGGCGGGTATGATGAGTCCATTGTGTGACAAGGAAGGTATGTATCGTATGAAAAAGACACCAAAGCTGTTGGTCGTGGGCTCCCTGGTCATGGACCTGATCGTGACGACCCCGCGCTTTCCCGCCGCAGGAGAAACGGTGCTGGGCACAGATTACCAGACTGCCTCTGGGGGCAAGGGCGCCAACCAGGCGGTGCAGATGGGCAAGCTGGGCGCCAAGGTCAGCATGGCGGGCAAGGTGGGTGAGGACGACTTTGGCACCGCCATGATCGCCTCCCTTAAGCAGGCAGGCGTGAGCACTGCCCATATTTCGCGCACTTCGCAGGCCAGCTCAGCCATTGGCAATGTGCAAGTGGAGATCAATGAGGGCGGCAATCAGAACCGCATCATCGTGGTCTCCGGCGCCAACATGCTGCTGGCGGCCGAGGACATCGCCTTCCTGGAGCGCGAGATAGCCGACTATGACATGGTGCTGCTGCAGCACGAAATTCCTCAAGCGATCAATGAACTGGTGGCGGGGCTGGCGCACAGCGCTGGCGTGCCAGTGATGCTCAACACCGCGCCCTACGCGCCGGTACCGGATGACTATCTGGCGAAGCTGAGCTATGTCTCTCCCAACGAACATGAAGCCAGCCATTTAAGCGGTGTGCAGGTGACTGATCTGGACAGCGCCTGGCAGGCGGCGGATGTGCTGCTCAAGAAGGGTGTCGGCGCCGTGCTGATCACCCTGGGCCGCCAGGGCGCCGTCTACATGGACGCACAGCAGAAACTGCACAGCCCCTCCGTGCCGGGCACCATCGCTGTCGATCCCACCGCCGCAGGTGACAGCTTTGTGGGTGCCTTCTGCACCGCGCTGTGCGCTGGCGCAAAGGTCGATGAGGCCATGCGCTTTGCCAACCATACGGCTTCCATCACTGTGTCGCGCATGGGCGCCCAGCCCAGCCTGCCCACGATGGATGAGGTGCTCAGCCTGATGCGGGAGAAGGGCGTGGCGCCAGGCGACTGGGTGAACTGACAAGCAAGTGACATATAACTGTGGCCCGCCAAATCTGGCGGGCCACGCGTCTCTCATGCTGGCTATTACTTTTCGTTCTCGCGCAATTGTCCCAGGCTGCCGCCGGGATGGCGCAGCACATAGGCCTCAGGGCTCAGATCAAGCTTGGACTGCAGCACCACGCTGAGCGCCTGCAGGACCAGGCATTCTGCCAATATGCTGTTGCGGGGCGCCCTGTTGAGCGGGCCGCCCTCTTCCTTGACGCCGGCGAAGAGGTGCTTTTCACAGAAGGTGGCCAGCCAGCTCTTCGGATTGCCTGTCACAGCGATCAGCTGGCAGCCGTTGTTGCGAATGGCAAGGGCCGTAGCCTTCATCTCCGCCGTTTCGCCGGAGTTTGAGATGCAGATGACCACATCGCCCTTGACCAGCTGGCCGCAGGAGCCATGCACGGCCTCCGTGCCATGCAGGAAATAGGTTGGTGTGCCGGTGGAGCTCATCAGCGAGGCGATGTAGCCGGCGACATGGGCGGGCTTGCCGATGCCCGTGATGTGGATGCGATTGCCCTTGGCCTGTGCGTCCGAGATCAGCTGGGCCGCTTCCAGCAATGCCTGCTCGTCCATCTGATCCAGAAAGCTATTCATCTGCTCGCGGGCAGAGTGGAGAAAGTGGTCGTAATGTGTCATGCGTCTTTCCTTTCTTGGGGGCTGGTCTGATAATAGGGCTCAAAGGCCTGGCGCAGCTGACCATCGGCGTCGCGCCATTGACGGCAGATGCCCCAGCTGTCGCCCGTGCTGTAGAAGCAGCGGAAGTCATCGGGGGATAGCTTGGGATCGATGCGCAGGTCGCCAGCCTGGCGACCCAGCTCAAAGCCGCTCAGCGCAGGGATCAGTGCCCAGCTGGCCATGCTGCGGGCATAGTGATGGCCGCACTCCACCTCATCAAAGGGATTGCGGCGGTAGCCATCATGGCGCGAGCGCGCCGCCCGGACGATCTCAAGCCCCTCATCTACCAGGCCCTCATAGATGAGCCCTGCCGCCACCTGGTATTCAATGCCCGTCCAGACCTCATTGCTGTAGACAAAGGGGAAGCGAGGGCGCCCACCCTGCGGCCAGGAACAGAGCAGCAGGCCCGGCTCATCCCCCAGGGCAAAGCAGCGCTGCACGCTCTGATGATCACTTAGGCTCTGGCGGAAGTTCGACCGATGGATGCTCTCCATCGCCTGCCGGGCAGGCTCTTTCGGCAGCACATGGCCAAGTCCTGCTGTGTGTGCCAGGAATTGGCCAAAGAGCTGATCGGACAGGCAGCCCAGGCCATGCTGATAGGGATGCTTATCCAGATCATCCAGCCGCTGCACATAGTATTCGCCGCCCCACAGCAGCTGGTCCGCCTTCTGGCTGGCCTTGTCAAACAGCGCCTGATATTGGCTTGCCTGATCAGTTTCATTCAGCTGCTTAGCGATGGCAACTCCGGCCTTGAGCGCTGCCAGGAAGACGCTGCAGGACAGGGGATTGAGGCCATAAAACTCAATGTCATAGGTGTTGTGCTGCGAGCTGTCCGGCAGGCCATCGCCATCCTTGTCCCAATGGCTGATGGCAAAGTGAAGCGCCCTGAGAGCTGCCGGGCCCATGTCGTCTATCAGGCCATTGTCGCCGCTGATGCGCCACTCACGGCAGAGCCTCACGATGCTGCCGCACTGGCCATCGATGGCGGGCGCGAGCGTCCAGGGCTCGTCCTTGAGCAGAATGCGCGAGCGGAAGTTCATTGCGCCCTCAGCATCAGTTTCGATGAGGAACTCGTTGCGCCGCATGTTCTGCTCAAGCTTGGGGAAGAGATGGGCCAGTGTCTGGGCATAGTTCCACACATGGGTACAATTGCCGTCACAACAGCCCGAGCCGTCAAAGCAACCCTCCCAGCCAAAGAAGCTGCCATCCTCAATCCTGAAACAGGTGGTGGAGCGCAGCACAGTGATGTTGGCGGAGGCAGCGTCCAGCACCTCCTTGGGCAGGCTGCTGTCAAACAGCGCCTGGTGGAAGTCAAGGCTCAATTTTTCCAGCCGGGGAAGCTGCCCGTGCGTGTAGCGCGCCACATCAAAGGCATTGTCAAAGCGCAGGCTGTAATGGTTGCGCGTCGTCAGCCTGGCCCGCTTCTCGCCCTCCTCCTGCCACCAGGACAGCACGCGGTGGGGGATATGCCAGCTGAGGTAGAAGGTGAACAGCGCCTCTTCACCTGGCTGCAGCTGCTCATGCGGCGCGATGGACCCGATGCGCTGACGCCCCTGGAAGAGTATCTGCCCAGACTCATTGGCAGCCTCCTGTCTGTCTTCCAGGAGCCCATCAGTGCTGAAATCATCCCAGAAATCCTGCGCGCCATCATACCAGGCACCCAGGTACCAGTTGGGTTTCATGCTCATGTGGGCATTGGGACTGGTCAGGGAAAAGCTGTTCTCGATCTGCTTGCCATCCTTGTCCGGCAGCGCCTCAAAGAGGATGCCCCTGAGCCCATCCTGCGCGACAGCGCGGTTGACGCTGTCACTGTCGTACTTGACGTAGTTAAACATGCCATAGCCGGCGAAGCTGCTCATGTTGGCCAGCGACCCCGCCACCGACACAAAGCAGGGCTTGTCAGAGCGGTTGCGAACCCGATAGCGCAGGATGGCCACCGGCAAGGCAGAGTCCACATCATCCAGCGGGATGAAGGGCGTGTAGGCCTCCAGATCGACCTGCACGGGCAGCGATTCATCCTCAAAGCGGATGGCGCAGAGGGGATACTCTGCCCGCATGCGGCTGCCCTTCATCCGCGGCAGACCGGCCAGCTGAGCGCTGTCATAGCCGTGCGAGCGGTTGTGCGGCGGCTGGACGGGCCCCTCCAAAACGCGCGAATGGCGCTGATCGCCGTCACTCACATGCAGGGCAAAGAATGTATAGGGGAAGAGATTGCCCTTGCCGGGGGTGTTGAAGACCTCCCAATCCTTCAGCTCGCCCCTGGCGCCAAGGGACACATTCCCCGTGCCAATGCCGCCCAAGAGGAAGGCTGCCTCGGTCGCCTGGTGTGGGTACTCATCAAGGGTCTTCAGTAGGGGCCAGAGGGGTGCTGCTGTCATGTTGTCCTCCTTGTGGTGCTTAGTCCCAATATCTTACAGGCTGTCGTGAGACAGCAGTTTGTGTGATAAATGAGTGTATGGGGGCAAATCCGTGCCGCAGGCAGCTTCAATGAGGAGCTTGGCCGCTGTATGGCCCAACAGCTCAATCTGCAGCGACACGGTGGTCAGTCGCGGTTCCAGGTTGCCTAAGATGGGGATATTGTCAAAGCCAGCGATGCCATAGTCGGCCGGCGCGCGCAGCCCTTTCCTTCTGAGTGCTGCCTGAATCTCCAGCGCATAGATGTCGCTGGTGCAGAGGATACAAGCTTTGTTGCCACCTTGGTCTATCTGCATCAGCTGATCGATGTAGCTGTCGTCTGTCAGCATTTCGATTTGCAGGCCAGCCTGATGGCTCACTTCGTCCTCAAAGCCCTGCCGTCTGCGCAGCAGGGAATCCATGTTGCTGCTGCAGGCCCTGACAAGCGGCGGACAGACATAATAAAAGTGCCTATAGCCCTTTCGTAATGCGTGCTGCGTCAGCTCGCGCATGGCGGCGTAGTCATCAAAGCCTATGAAGGGGATTGTCTCATCAATATGGTTCATGATGGCCAGAACAGGGCAAGGCTGCTGCGCCAGATAGGCACCATAATGGCTGTCCTTGACCGCGCTGTTGATGACGATGCCGTCCACTTGCCTGGCAAGCAGCGCCTCCACCAGGCGCCTCTCCTGATGCTGATCCTTGTCTGAGAGCATAATGTACGTCTCATACTGCGCCGCCTGGGCAGTCCGGGCAAAGGCATTGACAAGCTGCGCGTAGAAGCTGTTCTCCAGATCGAACACGATGATGCCCAGGCTCTTGCTGCGGCCCCGCTTGAGTGACTGGGCAAGCTTGTTCTCGCGATAGCCATTCTCGTCCAGGTATCGTAGCACCTCTAAACGCTTTGATTCGCTCACGCCAGGCTCGCCCTTGAGCACCCTGTCCAGGCTGATCCGGGAGATCCCGCACAGTTGAGCGATCTGTTTTTTTGATAGCTTGGTATAGCGCGTCTTCGCGCGCACTTGATCGTTCATTGACCTGCTAACCTTTCAGGCCGCTGAGAGTGATGCCTTGTAATAGGAATCGCTGCCCCAGCAGGAAGAGCAGCAGGGGCGGAATCAAGGACAGCACCACACCGGCAAGTACGACACCCTGATTGCCGCTGAAGAAGACGCCACGCAGGACGGTCAGGCCAAGCGGCAATGTCATCTTGGCCTCGGTATTGATATAAATCAGGGGGCCGTAAAAATCATTCCAGGTAGCAATATAGGTTTGCAGTGCGATCACAATCAGAGCCGGTTTAGTCATCGGCAGAATGATGCGGGCATAGCAGTACCCGCGACTAGCGCCATCAATATAAGCAGCCTCATCATAGCTCTTTGGGATCGTAAGCATGAACTGACGTATCAAAAAGATGCCCATCGCCCCAAACACTGCAGGCAATATCAATGCGGCGTGATTGTCAATCAGCCTGAGCTTGCCCATGATAATAAAGCGAGGAATACCCATCACTTGACCAGGTATCATTAGGGACGCGAGGAAGGCGATAAATAACAGGTTCCGCCCCCGAAAGCGCAGACGGGCAAAGGCAAAGGCCGCCATGGAGGAGGCCAGCACCTGCAGCAGTGTGCTCAGGGTGGAGACCTTGAAGCTGTTGAACACAAACTTGGTAAAAGCTACTTTCTGGAAGACCACTTCATAGTTTTCGACCTCAAAGCTGCTGGGCAAGATCGCAGGAGGCAGCTTAAAGGAATCCATGGGTGGCCTCAGGGTGGAGGAGATCATCCAGAGGATGGGCACCAAGATGTAGACAGCAAACAGGCCAAGGAGGAGCACGACAAGCCCTCTGGCCAGACGTGATGTCATCCGTGACTTACCCATCATTGGCTTTCCTCCTTGTCTCGAATTAGTCGCGCTCATAACTCACCCAGGTGTCTGAAAAGCGGAACTGAACCAGGGTGATGAGCATGACAATCACCATCAGCACCAGTGACTGCGCAGCTGCGTAGCCAAACTTCTGCGAGGTAAATGCGGTCTGGTAGATATACAGGCTGATGGAACGGGAGGCATCGCCAGGCCCGCCGCCTGTGAGCATATAGGGCTCATCAAATATCTGGATGGTACCAATGAGCATGGTGACAAAGACAAAAAAGAGCGTTGGGCTTAGCAGGGGAAAGGTGATATGCCTGGCCTTTTGCCAAGCCCCTGCGCCATCGATCTCGGCAGCCTCCAGATAGCTGCGATCGATGCCTTGCAGACCGATAAGAAAGTACAGGAAGTAGCCGCCCACAAATTTCCACAAGGAGAAGAGCATCGTAGCCGGATAAACCCATTTGGAGGAACTCAGCCAAGGGATTTTCGCCACCCCAAGCTGACCCAGGTAGTAATTGAG
>CAKTTM010000063.1 GCA_934615145.1 uncultured Clostridia bacterium
TCTCGCGCAGGCTCTGCGGCATGATCTGGCCGATCTGGTACATGGCCTCAATCACCTCGTCCCAGGGCACCTGGCTCTCAATACCGGCCAGGGCCATCTCAGCCGCGCAGAGGGCATTGGCCGCGCCCGCGGCATTGCGCTTGATGCAGGGCACCTCCACCAGGCCGGCCAGCGGATCGCAGGTGAGGCCCATCATGTTCTTGATGGCCATCGCGGCCGCGTGCGCCGCCTGATGCGGGCTGCCGCCGGCCAGCTCCACCACGGCGGCGGCCGCCATGGCTGCCGCTGAGCCCACCTCCGCCTGGCAGCCGCCCTGGGCGCCGGAGACAAAGGCATTGTTGGCGATGATATAGCCCACGGCGCCTGCGGTAAACAGCGCCTGCACCATCTGCTCGTCATCGGCCTGCAGCCGCTCCTGTATGGCCAGCAGCACGCCCGGCAGCACGCCGCAGCTGCCAGCCGTGGGCGAGGCGCAGACCAGGCCCATCGCGGCATTGACCTCATTGACCGACAGCGCGTAGTTGATCGCGCGCAGGAAGGTGGGGTCGGTCAGGTAATTGCCTGCCTTGATATACTCATCCATGCGCCGGGCGTCCTCACCCGTCATGCCCGAGTGCGAGCGCAAACCCTGCAGGCCGCGGCGCGCGCCGGACTTCATCACCTCCAGGTTCTGATGCATCTGCGCCAGCAGGGCCTCTGGCGCCCTGCCGGACTGCTCGCTCTCCTGCGCCAGCATCAGCGCCCATATCGGCTGGCCCTGATCCTGCGCCTGGGCCACCAGCTCTTTCATATTTCTAAACACTGCCTGCTCCTATGCGTCCAGTTTGACGATCTTGGTGATGTTGGGCTGCTTGCGTATCAGCGCCAGGATGCCCGGCGCCACCTGCTCATCGGTCTCAATGACCATCAGGGCGTTTTGCCCCTTGAAGGCGCGGGAGACCTCCATGTGGTTGATGTTGATGTGCTCATAAGCCAGCAGCTGGGTGACCGCCGCCACCGTGCCATAAGCATCGCGATGGAAGATCAGCAGCGCCGGGGATTCGCCCGTCAGCCGCAGCTGGAAGCCATCCACCTCCACGATCTGCACGATGCCCCCGCCCAGCGACACGCCCGTCACCTGAAAGTGGCTCTCCCCATGGCGCAGCTGTATCATCACAGTATTGGGGTGCAGGGGCACGGCGTCCTCCGCCACAAAGCTGACCTGCAGGCCCTGCTGCGCCGCGATCTCCAAGGCCTCCGGGATGCGCTCATCGCTGGACTCAAAGCCCATGATGCCCGCCACCACCGCCACATCGGTGGCGTGGCCGCAGTAGGTGCGCGCAAAGGAACCAAAGAAGCGGATGGTGGCCTGCTCCGGATCGCGGCCAAAGAGCTTGCGCGCCAGCTGGCCGATGCGCACGGCACCCGCCGTGTGCGAACTGCTGGGCCCTATCATCACCGGCCCTATGATATCAAAGACGGAACGAAACTTCATCGCGGCGCTCCCTGCATGTGATAAACCGCCTTTGATTATAGCCGCTTGACAGCAGTCGGTCAACGCGGGGCAAATCGCTCATCCCCCATCCGGACGGGTATACAATGCCTGAGGTCAGACAAATGCATCTGGCCATAGCCCTGAAGACATCCCACTGCAAAAAAGAGAGGTAGACAATGACGATAGAGGTCTGGTCTGATTTTCTGTGCCCCTACTGCCTGCTGGGCAAGAAGCGCTTGGAGGCGGCGCTTGCCAACTTGAACATCAAGGACGCTGAGATTGAAGTGAAATCCTTCCTGCTCAACCCCGGTACGCCGGAGACGCCTGGCCAGAGCATCCGCGAACACCTGATGGAAAAATATGGCATGGATGCTGCCCAGGTGCGCCAGAACTTTGATGGCATCAACCAAAGCGCCCAGGACATCGGCTTTGTGTTTGACTTTGACAGCGCCAAGCACGCCGGCACCGACAAGGCGCATGCCCTGCTGCAGTATGCCAAGACCTTGGGGCTGGGCGGCGCCTTCTCAGACCGTCTGCAGCTGGCCGCCTATCAGGAAGGCGCGGTGCTGGACGATGAGGCCACGCTGATTGCGCTGGCTCAGGAGATCGGCATCCCCCAGGAGGAGGCCAGCAAGGCACTGGCGGATGAAAGCTATGCTGCCAAGGCGAGGGCGGAATACCGCCAGTCACTCCAGCTTGGCGCCCGCGGCGTTCCCTTCTTTGTCATTGACGGACGCTATGGCCTCTCCGGCGCTCAGCCGATCGAGGTCTTTGAGCAAACGCTGGCAGAGGCCGCCGGGTTGTAAGCCTCGCCTTGACGCCCCGCGGGCGCTGTGCTACTGTTTGCCCATCATCTATCTCCTGAGGAGGCCTTATGATCACACGGGATGCCGCGCTGGACTTGCTTCAGCAGTATAACAAGGAGCCCGTCCACATCCGCCATGCGCTGACGGTGGAGCATATGATGCGCTGGTACGCGCAGGATCAGGGCTTTGCCGAAGAAGCCGACTTCTGGGGCCTGGTGGGCCTGTTGCACGATATCGACTTTGAGATGTTCCCCAATGAGCATTGCTTGAAGGCGCCGGAGCTGCTGGCCCAGATCGGCACGCCGGACAATATGGTGCGCGCCATCTGCTCCCACGGCCATGGCCTGACCGGGGTCGCCATCGCGCCGGAGCATCAGATGGAGAAGGTGCTCTTTGCCGCTGATGAATTGACCGGCCTGATATACGCCGCCACGCTGATGCGGCCCTCCCGCTCCAGCAAGGACATGGAGCTTAAATCCCTCAAGAAAAAGTACAAGGATAAGGCCTTCGCCGCCGGCTGCTCCAGAGAGGTGATCGCCCAGGGCGCGCAGCGCCTTGGTTGGGAGCTGGACGAACTGCTGCAAAAGACACTGCAGGCCATGCAGCACAGCGAGGACGCCGTGGAACAGGAGTACGCGCGGCTGACCGCGCAGGCATGAGCCGCAGGCTGCTGGCGCTGTGCCTGCTGCTGATGCTGCTGTGGCAGCCGGCAGTGGCTGAGTTTGTTGTCAGCGATGCCACCGCCGTGCCCGCCGCCACGCCTGTGCCCACGCCCTCCCCCGTCACCCGGCCAGAGCCCTTCCTGGGCTGGCCAGAGTTGGATAGTGAGGGCTTTTTGCCCGAGGGCGAGAGGGCCTTTGTTCATGTCGATGAGGAGGCCGGGCACTGGGCATACGCCGATCAGCGCCTCAAGGTCCACATCGAGCGGCGCGTCTGGCGCGAGGGCAAGCAGCCGCGCGTCTATTACTTTATCTCGCATATCTTTTTCAGGGATGGTGAGCATTTCCGCGCCTACTCCAAGGATCCCCGCCAGCCCGCCCGCAAGATGGACAAGCCTGAGACCATCGCCCGCGAGCACAAGCTCGTCTACGCGCAAAATGGCGACCTGTTCACCTGGCGCATCCAGAAGAAGCGTTTCCCCGGCGTCATCATCCGCGATGGGCGCATCTTAGGCGATCAGACCTACAACAAGGCCACCATCAACATACCGCCGCTTGACGAGCTGAGCCTCTACGCCGACGGCCACATAGAGATCAATGCCCCCGGCCGCTTCAGCGCGCAGGACTACCTGGACAAGGGCGCGCTGGATGTCTTTGCCTTTGGCCCGACGCTGTTAAAGGACGGTCTCAAGGACGAGCGATTGTTCAGCAACAGCTATCGCTCGCTGGAGCCTCGTAGCGCCATCGGCGTGGTGGCCCCTGGCCACTTCGTGGGCATCCTGGTGGAGGGCCGCAACAAGCGCAGCAATGGCGCAGGCCTCAACTTCGTCGCCAGCCGCCTGCTGGAAGAGAATGTGACCGAGGCCTTCACACTGGATGGCGGCCAGACCGCCGCCATGGTCTTCATGGGCAAGATCGTGATGGATCCTGGCACCTACAGCGGCTACACCAAGACCCGCCAGCAGCCTGATGTGATCGGCATCGGGAAGAAATAGGCGAATGATGCGGGGAGCAGCAAGGGGAGGGCATATCGCCCTCCCCTTGCTGCTGTCAATCCGTAATGCTGCTATTCCTCGATCGCCGCCCGCTTGCTCAGCACCGCGCGAATCAGCGCGGGGTCGAACTTGGCGGCCCTGTCATAGGTGTACAGGCCGTTGACTTCCTGCTCCACATCGTATAGCTGGGTGTAGCATAGCCCGCAGATGGCGGGGTTGGCAAGCAGCGTGTCGGTCAGCTGCGCAAAGCGATCCAGGAACTCCGCCTGCGACCGGGGCTTGCTGCCATAGCTCATCTGGTTGTCCGGGTCATTGTCTGGGCTCCACCAGGTGCCGCCATACTCGCTGACCATGTAGGGCTGGCCCTGATAGACCTGGGCAGCCGGGTGGGTGTTGTAGGCGGGGCCGCCCTCTGCCATTGGGGCAAACATGGCGCGGAAGCGATCCGGATCCTGCTCGTACTCATGCACATCGAAAATATCAGTACGCCCGTGCACAAAGCCGCTGGCGTCAATGACAGGCCGGGTCTCATCCAGGCGCTTGGTGGCCTCATAGATGTGGGCGATGAGATCGGGCCGCAGCCGCGCGCCGGAGGCGCCGTTGCGCACCTCATTGAGCGGGCACCAGGCCACCAGGGCGGGGCTGTTGAAGTCGCGCTGGATCACCTCCAGCCACTCGGGCAGCATCCAGTACAGCACGCTTAAGTCAGACAGATCAAGCCCGGTATCGGCATACTCGCCCCAGACCAGGTAGCCCAGGCGGTCGGCCCAGTAGAGAAAGCGCTGCTCGAAGACCTTTTGATGCAGCCGGGCGCCGTTGAAGCCAAGCGCCATGGACAGCTCGATGTCCCGCTTCAAGGCCTCGTCGCTGGGCGCGGTGTAGATGCCGTCGGGGTAAAAGCCCTGATCCAGCACCAGCCGGTGGAAGAGGGGCCTGCCGTTTAAGCAGACGGCGCCACCCTTGATGCTGACGCTGCGCATGCCAAAGTAGCTGTCCACATGGTCCAGCGTCTCACCCGCGCTCATCAGCCGCAGGCTCAGGTCGTAGAGCGTGGGCTGGCCAGGCTCCCAGAGCTTGAGGCGGCTCAGCGGCAGGCTGAAGGTCACTTGCTGGCCCGCTGCCTTGACCTCCACCTGGCCTGCGGGCTGGCCTTCCAGCCGGGCGCTGGCGCGCAGCGTCCTGCCCTTCATGTCGCCCTTCAGACGGGCCTTGATGGTAAGGCAGCTGTTGTCAGGGTCCGGGTAGAGCTGGAAGCTCTCAATGCGCTCCTCCCCCACCGGCTCCAGCCAGACCGTCTGCCAGATGCCCGTGGTGCGGGTATAGCTGCACTCGTAGGAATGCAGTTTGTGCGACTGCTTGCCGCTGGGCTGCTTGCGCAGGCGGATATTGTCCCTGGCGCAGAGGGTGAGCAGGTTTTCGCCCTCTTTGAGCCAGGGCGTGATGTCAAAGCTGAAGGAGGCATAGCCGCCCCGGTGGCTGCCTACATAGTCCCCATTGAGCCAAAGCTCGGTCTCATAGTCCACCGCGCCAAAGTGTATCAGCAGCCGCCTGCCGCGCCAGGCCTCGGACAGGGTGAAGCTGCGCTTGTACCAGACGGCGGGCATGAAATCGGTATGGCCTACGCCCGACAGGCTGCTCTCCGGGCAAAAGGGCACCGTGATGCTGCCGCTGAGACCCATCTGCGCGGGCAGGCCGCGCTCGCGACCGCTGTCGCCATGGTCGATCTCAAACTGCCATTTGCCGTTCAAATTCAGCCACTCATCGCGCTGCATCTGGGGCCTGGGGTACTCCGGTCTGGGGATACTCATGCTGCCTCCTGATATACCTGCCCGCAAAGGCGCTATGCCTTTGCGGGCAGGCAGGGTGGTTTACTTCATATTGTTGTTGACTTCCTCGATCGCACGCGCGTACTGGTCGGAGAGCTCCTCCACCCAGTTGTTGAAGGTCTCTTCGATCGGCTCGTCGTTCATGACCAGCTGCACATACAGCTCGCCATAGAGCGATTCCAGGTTGGGCATGCGGTTCTTCTCAGGCGAGGACATGAACTGTATCGTCATGTTGGGCTCGCGGATGGTGGTCTCTGCCCGGACACGGTCAAAGTAGTCGGCGCTCATCTGGCGCAGGTCGGGCGGGAAGACCGGGTTGATCAGGCTGGCCCAGGAGTTCCAGGAGGGGAAGCAGTTGCCAAACCAGGCGCTGGGGTAGACCTCCTGCAAGGTCAGCTGCTTCGTGGAGGTGGGGTCGATGGGCAGCAAGCTCGTGATGTTATCAGACTGCGAGGGACTGGTGATCTTGCTGCCGTCCTTGGAGTCAAAGTCCACACCCTGGGTGCCAAAGATGGAATAGACCTGGCCCTCTTCGGTGCACAGATAGTCCATCACAGCCAGGATCCTCTCCATCTTCTCGTCAGAGATCTGGGGCGCCATGGCGGGATAGCTCCAGTAGTTGAGGGTGTTGAAGAAGTAGCGGTTGCCGTCATCGGCCTTGGGCGGCAGCGACAGCACGATGAAGTCCTGCGGCTTGGTGTCGGTCATGGCAGAGGTGATCTGCTCGCTGAGCATGGCCGGGTCGCCGTTGGCCTCGATGACGGCCATCTTGCCCTGCTGGAACAGCGTGCGCTCGTCAAATATCTTGCGGATGGAGAAGTCGGGGTCCAGGATGCCCTTCTTGTACAGCTTGCGGGCGAACTCCAGCTCCTGGATATGGGTCTTGGAGAAGACATTGGGGATCCACTTGCCGTCTTCCTCGATCCAGGCGCCATTCTCCTTGACGAAGGGCAGGCGGGTGATCAGCGGCGCGGCCTTCAGGCCAATGGTGCTGCCGGTGCCGCTGAAATCCTCATCAACGGCCTTCTTGAGGAAGTTATACCACTCGTCCACGGTCTCGGGCGGCTGGCTGAGGCCGGCCTTCTCCAGGAAACTCTTTTGCACATAGATGGCCGTCAGCGCGGTGGCCTTGGATGCGTCGTTGAAGTGGGACTTGGGGATGGAGTAGACCTTGCCATCCACCGTAAGGGCCTCCAGCACATTGGGCAGGATGGTGTTCTTCACATTGGGGTAGCGGTCCAGCACATCGGTGGGGATGCCCTTGAACAGCCCCTGACTGACCCACTCCATGTAGTTCTCGTCGTGCACGAACAGGTCGGGCAGCTGGCCGGCTGCGGCCCACAGCCGCGTCTTGTCCTGCCAGTCATCCCAGGTGATGACCACCTTCTTGAAGGTGACATTGAACCGCTTGCCCAATTCCTTGAGCCAGATGTCCTGGTCGGTGTGCTCCCAGTTGCCGCTGTCCCACTGGGCCACGGTGATCTCCATATGCTCGGGGTACTGCGCCGCCGCCAGGATGGGCAGGGCGAGCCCCAGGCTCAGGGCGAGCACCAGTGCCAGGGACAAGAGTTTCTTCACCAGTTTGGTGCCTTGCATGGGTTTTCCTCCTTTAGTCGTTCTATCACATATCGGCCTTGGCCGATGGGAACCCTTAGGACTTGATCGCGCCCACCAGCATGCCCTGGGCAAAATACTTTTGCACAAAGGGGTAGACCAGCATGATGGGCACGGTGGCCACCACGATGGTGGCGGCCTTGACGGCGCCGTTGAAGACCTGGCGCCTTGCCACATCGTGCAGCTGCTGGGACTGTGTGTCGGTCATGGTGATGACGATGTCGCGCAGCACCAGCTGTAGGGTGTAGAGTGTCTCGTCGCGCATGAAGAGCATGGCGTTGAACCACTCGTTCCAGCGGTCGACAGAGTAAAACAGCGTGAAGGTGGCCAATATCGGCAGCGACAGCGGCAGGATGATGCTCAGCAGTATGCGCCACTCCTTGGCGCCGTCGATGCGGGCGGACTCCTCCAGCTCCTTGGGCAGGGTGGAGAAGTAGTTCTTCATGATAATCATGAAGAAGGAGTTGATGCCGTAGGGCAGGATGACGGCCAGCAACGAGTTGGACAGGCCCAGGGTGTTGGACACCGTCAAGTAAAAGGGGATCAGGCCGCCGCCAAACAACATGGTGACCAGTATGAAGTTGAGCACCACATTGCGCCCGGGGAAGCGCTTGGACAGCGCGTAGCTCATGGGCACGGTCAGCAGCATGTTGTAGATCACGCCAAAGAAGGTGATGATCAGCGTATTGCTCAGCCCCTTGCGCAGCAGCGAGCGCGAGAAGACATAGATGTAGGCGTCAAAGTTGAAGGACTTGGGGAAGAGGATGATGGAGCTGCTCAGATAATCCTGCAAATCGGAAAAGCTCAGCACCACCACATAGTAAAAGGGGAAGACCGTGACCACCGCCAGCAGCGTGAGGAAGGCGAAATTGAGGATGGGGAAGACTTTCAAGCGCTTCATCTGCCTACCTCCATATGCCAGGCTGGCCAAACAGGCGCACCACCCGGTCAGCCGTCAGCAGGAAGATCAGGTTGATGACCGACTTGAACAGGCCCGCTGCCGAGCTTAGGCTAAAGCTGCCGGAGCTGGTAAAGCTCATGCGGTAGACATAGGTATCCACGATATCGGCCACCTCGTAGACATTGGGGCTGTAGAGGTTGAATATCTGGTCAAAGCCGGCGTTCATGGCATTGCCGATGTTGAGGATAAAGACGATGGCGATCACCGGCATGATGCCCGGCAGCACCACATAGAGGATGCGCTGAAAGCGGTTGGCGCCGTCGACGATGGCGGCCTCCATCACCTCGAGGCTGACGGCGGTGATGGCGGCCAGGTAGATGATGCTGCTCCAGCCCATGGTCTTCCACAGGTCGGTGGCGTAGAGCAGCGGGCGGAAGACCTTGGGATCGGTGAAGAAGCCCACCGGCCTGTGCCCCAGCATCGCGATCACACGGTTGACGATGCCATCGGTGGACAGGAAGCTAAAGAAGATGCCAAAGGCCACCACCCAGGAGATGAAGTGCGGGAAGGTATAGATGGTCTGCAGCACCCGCTTGCTGGTCTTGCTGCGGACCTCATTGAGCAGGATGGCGATCAGGATGGGGATGGGAAACTCAAACAGCAGGCGGCCGCCTGAGATGATGAAGGTGTTGCGCACCGCCACCCAAAAGCGCTTGATGCGAAACAGGTCTTCAAAGTTGCGCAGGCCTATCCAGTCACTGTCCCAGAT
>CAKTTM010000064.1 GCA_934615145.1 uncultured Clostridia bacterium
GATGATACTGCTGCCCATCGTGGCGGTCGTGATGAACTCCTTCGTCAGCGAGGCCGAGATCAGCCGCCGGGGCGTGTTCATCATCGTGCCGGAAAGCTGGGACACGGGGGCCTATCAGATGCTGTGGACCAGCCGCACCAACATCATCCGCGCCTACGGCAACACGTTATTCAGGGTGGGGGTGGGCACGGCGCTCAACCTGCTGCTCACCATCGCGCTAGCCTATCCGCTGGCCAAGCGCGACCTCAAGGGCCGCAGCCTCATCAACGCCTTTGTGTTCTTCACCATGATATTTGGCGGCGGGCTGGTGCCCCGCTACATGGTGGTCAAGTGGACGGGGCTGCTGGACTCGCTCTGGGCGCTGATCGTGCCGGGCATCGTCAGCACCTGGAACATGTTCATGATGCGTAACTTCTTCTACTCTATCCCGGAGTCGCTCACCGAGAGCGCCAAGCTCGACGGCGCCAGCGAAATGCAGGTGCTGACGCGCATCGTGCTGCCCTGCTCGCTGGCCTCCATCGCCACCATCGGCCTGTTCTACGCGGTGGGGCACTGGAACGCCTGGTTTGACGCCGTCATCTATATCACCGATACCAAGCTGCTGGCCATGCAGAACATACTGCGCAACATCGTGTCCACCGCCAACATCAGCGATCTGGACGCCATGTCGCTGGCGGAGGCGGACTATGTGGCCCCGCCCTCCCAGGCCATCAAGTCGGCCACCATCGTCATCAGCACCCTGCCCATCCTGGTGGTCTACCCCTTCATCCAGAAGTACTTTGTCAAGGGCGCCATGGTGGGCTCCGTCAAGGGCTGAGCATATAAAGGAGAAAGAAATGAAGCGTTTTCACGGCATATACCCCGCGCTGCTGACCCCCTTTCACGGGGACGGCAGCATCAACCACAAGGCGCTGCGCGAGCTGGTGCGCCTGAACATGCAAAAGGGCGTGGCCGGCTTCTACGCCGGCGGCAGCACGGCCGAGTCCTTCCTGCTGGAGAGCGCCCAGCGCAAGGAGCTGCTGGAGACCATCGTCGACGAGGTGGCCGGCCGCTGCCAGGTCATCGCCCACATCGGCACCATCTCCCAGCGCGCCGCCATCGACCTGGCGCGCCATGCCGACAGCCTGGGCGTGGACGCGGTCAGCTCCATCCCGCCCTTCTACTACGGCTTTCCCTTTGACTGCATCCGCGATTATTACCTGGCGCTGGCCGACAGCGTCAAGGCGCCGGTGCTGATCTATCACTTCCCGGCCAACTCCGGCGTTACGCTGAAGCTCGAGGACGCCCAGCGCTTCCTGGATGACAAGCGCTTTGCCGGCATCAAGTACACCAGCAATGACCTGTTCATGCTGGCCCAGCTGCGCGCCAGCCACCCAGAGGCTGCTATCTTGAACGGCTATGACGAGATCATGCTCTCGGGCCTGGCCGCCGGCGCCAATGGCGGCGTGGGCAGCACCTATAATGTGATGGCGGAAAAGTTCATCGCCATCCAGGCCCACTTTGACAAGGGCGAGATCGCCGCCGCTCAGGCCCTGCAGCAGGAGGCCAACCGCGTGATCGCGGCCTTCATCAAGCTGGGCGTCATGCCCGCCGAAAAGGCGGCGCTGCGCCTGATGGGCATCGACATGGGCCAGTGCCTGCCGCCCTTCCAGCAGATCGACGCCCCGCAGGAGGCCTGGCTCAAGGGCGTCCTCACAGACAACAACTGCCAGCTCTAAGGAGGCCGCATGCATACGCAGATATTGTTCCATGAAGGGATGGACGGCTACGCCTCCTTCCGCATCCCCACCGTCATCGCGCTGCCCGGCGGGCGGGTGATCGCCTTTTGCGAGGGGCGCCTGCACGGCGTCAAGGACTATGGCACCATCCACATCGTCAGCCGCACCAGCCTGGACCATGGTGAGCACTTTGGCCCGCTGCAGGTGGTCACAAGCGACGGCGAGCACACCGTGGGCAACCCCTGCCCGGTCTATGACGCCGCTACAGGCCGTCTCCACCTGCTGTACAATGGCAATTTGAGAGAGGGCGGCGAGCATCTGATACTGGCGGGCCAGGCGCCGCGTACGGTGCTGCACCTGTACAGCGACGATCTGGGCGCCAGCTGGGGCCAGCCGCGGGATATCACCGCCCAGGTCAAGCGAGACCGCTGGACCTGGTATGCCTGCGGCCCCTGCCACGGCCTGCAGCTGCACAGCGGCCGGCTGCTGGTGCCCTGCAACCACGCGGTCTTGAAGGATGATGAGGCCGCCTCCGGTCCCTACATCAGCCACGCCATCTGGTCAGACGATGGCGGCCAGAGCTGGCAGCTGGGCCAGGATGTGGGTGAATACACCAATGAGTGCGCCCTGGCGCAGCTGCCCGGCGGGCAGATCTATATGAACATGCGCAGCTACCACGGCCAGGCCTGCCGCGCCGTGGCCCTGTCCGACGATCAGGGCGCCAGCTGGCACAGCTTCCGCCTGGACAGCCAGCTGACCGAGCCCATCTGCCAAGGCAGCGTCATCCTGGCGCCTGACTTTGGCCCGGACAAGCGCCCCGCCCTGCTCTTCAGCAACCCGGCCAACCCCGAGCGCCGCCTGGACCTGCGCCTGCGCCTGAGCCTGGACGAGGAGCAGACTTGGTCAACCGGCCTGAGCCTCCACCCCAGCCACAGCGCCTACAGCGACCTGGCCGTGCTGGAGACCGGCCAGATCGGCTGCCTGTATGAGGCCGGGGAGGAGAATGCCTACCAGAGCATCAGGTGGAGCAGGGTGGGGGCGGAGGAGATAGGGTAAGGGCTGGCGTGAGGGCAGCAAGATGTTTCACGTGGAACAGTGACTATTAAGGGTTCTGGAGCGGTGCCGATATTGGTGCCGCTCTTCCTTTTTTGTATCCTGGGCTTCCAGACTTCAATCCTTCAATGTGCTATACTGTCTCCACATTAGTCATCACATCGCCGAGGTATCTTATATGTTACACAATGGCATCTACGAACAGGTTATCCATGAGCTATTGGCGCGTCAACTTGAGGAAGCAGATGATCGCATCGTCTATACTGACAACATTGATGATGCTGAAGCACCCAGGATGCTTTCCCAATACGTGTCTGACATACTTGAGCATGGACTGCAACAGGTACAGGAGAAGGAGGACGCGCTGAATCTTCAGATTGCCCTGAGCAACAAGATTGTCACGCTGATAAGGGACGAAACGGGCGACCCGAGCTTTGCTCCCCTTCGCATCGACTCCCGAGCGGAGCAGCTACTTGCACTTGTGGATCGCAAGAACAATCCCCATCTCGTCAGCAGTAGGGACAGACCTGTTCGGCCTGAGACTTCCGTCGCTGTCAGCAGTCTGTTCACCGGTGCGGTGCATGAGCCAAGCTTGTACGCTGAGTTCAAGAAGGAAATTTTGTCTTGTGACAGCATTGACATGCTGGTCTCTTTCATCAAATGGAGCGGTTTGCGCCTGATGATGGATGAGTTGCGCCAGTTCGCGCAGAACGGAGGGCAGCTGCGAGTCATCACCACCTCCTACATGGGGGCAACGGATATCAAAGCCGTGGAGGAATTGAGGGCACTGCCCAACGCACAGATCAAAGTTTCCTACGATACCAAGCGTACGCGTCTGCATGCCAAAACCTATGCTTTCTACCGCAATACCGGCTTTTCAACAGCCTATGTGGGGAGCTCCAATCTCTCCAATGCGGCCATTTCCAGCGGCCTGGAGTGGAACATTAAGGTAACGGGTAAGGACTTGCCAGACACCCTGCAAAAGATTACTGCCACTTTCGACAGCTATTGGAACTCCCCCGATTTTGAAGACTATGGCGCCAAGCAGGTGGAGCGCCTGAAGAAGGCCCTGAAGGCCGAGAGATACTTCGACAATAACGGTGACCTTCCGTATCAGTTTGATATCCGCCCCTACCCCTTCCAGCAGATAATCCTCAGCCAGCTGGAAGCCGAGCGTACGGTGCGACAGCAATATCGTAATCTGGTTGTGGCGGCAACAGGCACGGGCAAGACAGTGGTATCGGCGTTTGACTATAAGCGTTTTCGTGATGCTCATCGGAATCAGCCCAACCGTCTGTTGTTTGTGGCGCACAGGGAAGAGATACTTAAGCAGAGCATTGCCTGTTTTCGTGGTGTGCTAAAGGATCCCAATTTTGGCGCGTTGTTCGTTGGTAACTATGTGCCCGATACCACCAGCCATCTCTTTATGTCCATCCAAACCTTCAACTCACAAGACTGGACGGCACGAACGGCAGATGACTACTATGATTATATCGTTGTGGATGAGTTTCACCACGCTGCCGCTAAGAGTTATCAGCAACTGCTCAACTACTATCGACCCAGCATCCTTCTTGGCCTGACGGCTACACCAGAGCGGATGGATGGCAAGGATGTGACCAGTTACTTTGGTAATCGCATCGCCGCAGAGATACGATTGCCCGAGGCCATTGACCGCAAATTGCTCAGCCCTTTTCAATATTTTGGAGTCACTGACACCGTTGATTTGACCAATATTCGTTGGACGCAGGGCACTTATGATCGCGGCGAGCTTACCAACCTCTACACCATTGACGCCTATGGGGCCGGTCAACGGGCAGACAACATTCTGTCCGCACTGCGTCGCTATGTCACCGATATGGGGGAGGTCAAGGGCTTGGGGTTTTGCGTGACAATCGCCCACGCGCACTACATGGCTGAGCACTTCAACCATCAAGGCATCCCATCACTGGCCTTGACAGGGCAGTCCACAAACGATGAGCGCAGCAGTGCCAAACATCGTCTGGTATCAGGCGAGCTTCGCTTCATCTTTGTTGTGGATATCTACAATGAAGGCGTTGATATCCCCGAGGTGAACACTGTGCTCTTCTTGCGTCCTACCGAAAGCCTGACCATCTTTCTGCAACAGTTGGGGCGTGGCCTTCGACTAAGTGAAGGCAAGGAGTGCCTGACAGTCCTGGACTTCATTGGTCAGGCGCACAAGAAATACAATTTTGAGGACAAGTTTGCCGCCTTACTCAGCAACACTCGCCGCGGAGTACAGGCTGAGATTCGCGGCGGATTCGCATCCGCTCCCAGGGGATGTTACATTCAACTTGAGCGAATGGCACAACAGTATGTGCTTGACAACATCCGCTCCTCCTTCGGCAGAACGAGTGGGCTGGTCAGCCGCATCTCCACCTTTGAGGAGGATAGCGGGAAGCAGCTGAATTTGACCAACTTCCTTGAACACTATCATCTGGACATCCGCACCATTTATGGTGGCCGCAGTTCCTTTTCTCGCCTGTGTGTGGCCGCCGGTGTTCGGGACGATTTCAACGAGCCATTAGAAGTCATGCTCACCCGAGCTTTTCAGCGTATCTGCGACATCGATTCCCGACGCCTTATATCGTTTCTGTTGACCAACTGGGACATGTTACCTCACCTTGACCTCTCCGCGCTTTCCGCCGCAGAGATGACCATGGTGCGAATGTTCTGCATTAGCCTTTGGCCAGAGCTGTCGGGTGATTTGGCAAACAGCAGACTGGCCGAAAAGCTTGCTTCGCTGACAGATTGTCCTGTGTTGATGGATGAGATGCGTGAGCTACTCCACTACTGCTTTGACCACATTGATTTTGTGGATGAACCCGTTGACCTGGGCATTGATTCTCCTCTCGATTTGCATTGCGCTTACACCCGAGACCAGTTGTTCGTTGCTCTGGGTTTTCTCAATCCCAACGCTGTCAGGGAGGGCGTGAAATGGCTGCAGGATATCCAATGTGATATTTTCTTGGTCACGCTCAACAAGTCTGAGAAGGACTACTCTCCCACCACGATGTACCAGGACTATTCAATCAACGAGCATCTGTTTCACTGGCAGAGTCAGAGCACAACTTCTGAGGATTCCCCCACCGGCAGCAGATATCAAACCCATGGGCAGGGACTGAATCGTATGTTATTGTTCGTGCGCGAGTTCAAGAAAGACGGGTATGGAAATACAGCACCCTATACTTTCCTCGGCCTGGCAGACTATGTCAGCCATGAGGGCAGCAGACCCATGAGCATCACCTATCGTCTACATCGGCCAATCCCAGCGAAGTACTTGAAGAAGACCAACAAATTATTGGTGGGATAAGGCGGGCCCTCCATCGACAGAATAGTGCTGGGGCCTTCCCTCGTTTCCAGTGGAACAATGTTTTGATCAAAAAAGCGAGGCGCGTCAGAGTGCGCGCCACGCTTTTGCTTTCAATGCACTGTCTCCCCTACTCCCCCCACAACCTCAACAAGCCCCGCATCCATTCACCCACGTCCATCTGATAGACCTGCCGCAGGCTGTCTTCCTGTAGCGCTTCATCGATATTCCCCAGTGCCACCTGCTGGCCTTTATCCAGCAGCAGCGCCTGGCGGCCGTATTTGCGCGCCAGGCTCAGGTCGTGCACCACGGAGATGATGGCGCGGCCGGGGCTCTTGAGCCAGTCGCTCAGCAGCGCGAAGAGCTGCTGCTGATACTGCAGGTCCAGGTGGTTGGCCGGCTCGTCCAGCAGCAGCAGCTGGGGATCCTGGGCGAAGAGCTGCGCCAGGAAGGCGCGCTGCAGCTCGCCGCCTGACAGGCTCAGCACGCTTTGATGCCGCAGATGCTCAAGGCCTGTGCGGCTGATCGCCTCTTCCACCATGCGCTGGCCCTCGGGGTCGCCCCCGCGGTCAAACAGCCCGCCCTGCGCCGCGTAGCGCCCCAGCCGCACCACCTCCTGCACCGTGAAAGCATAGCCCGGATGATGGCTTTGGCTCAGCACCCCCAGCCGCGCCGCGCGCGCGCGGGGCTTCATGTGCTTAAGGTCCTGGCCCTCAAACTGGACACTGCCCGCATAGGGGATGGCCTGCGCCATCGCGCGGATCAGCGTCGACTTGCCCGCGCCATTGGGGCCCAGCAGCATCAGCCAGTCCCCCGCTTTCAGCTCAAAGCTGACGCCGCTCAAGATCGCCTTGCCGCTGATGCTGACCTTCAGATCGCTTTCCTTTAGCATCACGCCGCCCTCCGGCTTCTGAAGAACAGCGCCACAAAGAGTATCGCGCCGATGAAGCTGGTCACCACGCCGATGGGCAGCTCGATGGGGCTGAGCAGCACGCGGGCGATCAGATCCGCCAGCAGCAGGAAGATGGCGCCAAAGAACAGCGAGGCCGGCAGCAGCCGCCTGTGATTTGGGCCCACCACCAGGCGCGCCATATGCGGCGTCACCAGCCCCACAAAGCCGATGCTGCCGCCGATGGACACGCACACGCCGATCAGCACCGACACCAGGATCAGCACCCGCAGCTTGACTCCCCGCACATCCACGCCCACGCTGCGCGCGTTGTCCTCGCCCATGGCAAAGGCATTGAGCGCCTGCCCGCTGTAGAGCAGCGGCGGCGCGCAGATGATCAGCGCCAGCAGCAGGCTCAGCACCTGCGTATAGCCGCTGCCCGCCAGGCTGCCCATCGTCCAGAAGGTGATGCTGCGCAGCTTCTCCCCCGCAAAGGCGATGAACAGGCTGATGACCGAGTTGGCAAACATCGAGAAAATAACGCCCATCAGGATGATCGTATGTGTGGCCAGGCTCCTGTCCAGCCGCCAGGCCAGCGCCAGGATCAAGCCCAGTGACAGAAAGCTAAACAGCATCGCCATGCCCATCGTGCCCAGCTGGTGCAGCCCCGGCAGCGAGACCCCCAGCACGATGGACAGCACCGCGCCCAGCGAGGCGCCCGACGACACCCCTAGCGTGGAGCCGTCCGCCAGCGGGTTGCGCAGCAGCCCCTGCATCGCCGCCCCCGCCACCGACAGCGCAGCGCCCACCAGCGCCACCGACAGCACCCGCGGCAGCCGCACCGTGATCAGGATGGTGGCCGCGCTGTCCTGCGAGGCTTGGCCGCTGAGGGCCTCAATCAGCACGCGCAGGGTGTCCTTGATGGGGATGCTGACGCTGCCCAGCGCCAGGCATAGCAGCAGCGTCGCCAGCGTGAGCAGTGAAAACAGCAGGTAGTGGCCTGCGCTGAAGTCTTCGCGGGGGGCTTTGGTGCTCATGGTGTCCTTTCACTGGGCATTGGAATGGGCGGCAGCCTTTGCTTGCCGCCGCCTTGCTGGAGTGCCTGAATTATGGGGAGGGGGCTGGGGGCGAGGGGGTTCGGTGTGATGGTCGGTGGGGCTTTGGGGATTGTGCTTGTTGTGTGTGGCCAAGCCGCTGGACTGTGGAGCCGCAAAGAGTCACTGCGCTCTCTTTGCTTGGGGTGTTGGGTTGTGGGCTTGTGGTGCGCAGCCAAGTCATTGGACTGTTTAGCCGCAAAGAATCACTTCGCTCTCTTTGCTCACAGTTCTTGGCTGGGCTTTGCCCAGACCCACCAAAGGGTTTCACCCTTTGGAATCCTGACAAGGGCTTTCAGCCCTTGACCCATCTTATGGATTGATTATACTGCCGGCACTTGTAGATGCCCCTTCTGCTTCTTCTGCCAGAATATCACCGCGCCGATCAGCAGCAGGCCGCCGCCATCCGTCACCAGCCCCGGAATGATCAGCATCAATCCCCCCACGATCGCCATCAGTCGCTGCAGCACATTAAGCTTGGTCTCATAAAAGCCCTCCACCCCCATGCCCAGCCCAAACATGCCAATCAGCGCCGTCACCGCGATCAGCAGCACCTCGTGCCACTGCGCATTGAGCATCAGCATCTGCGGACTGTACACGAAGATAAAAGGCACCACAAAGGCCGCGATCGCGATCTTTGTCGCCTGTATGCCCGTCTTCAATGGATCGGACTTGGCGATCGCCGCACCCGCCATCGCCGCCAGCGCCACCGGCGGCGTGATGTCAGCGATGATGCCAAAGTAGAATGTAAACAGATGCGCCGGCAGCACATTGTAGCCCAGGCCAATCGCGCCCAGCGCCTC
>CAKTTM010000065.1 GCA_934615145.1 uncultured Clostridia bacterium
GCTGCAGTTCCCCCAGGGGCATAGCTTCCGTGTCAGCGTGGCGATAGGCCATGCCGATGACAGCAAGGACGCCCACCCCATCGGGGACAACAAGGTCAGCTACCTGCGCGGCTGAGGCCGGACAACCGCAGATGTAAAATAGCGCGCATCCCGGCACAGGCTGCCGGGATGTGTTATAATTTATAGGCTATTGAAACGCTGTGGGAGGAACTATGCGTCTAATGAACCGGAAGATCATGCTGTGGCTGCTGTGCCTGAGCCTCATGCTCACAGGCAGCCTGATGGCCGCCGCCCAGGGCTCTGCCTCGGTCAGCGGCTTTGTCTTTATCGATCGCGACCTGGATGGCCGCTTCAGCGGCAGCGAGTATCTGCTGGCCGGCGTTGAGCTGTGGCTGATGCAGGGCGAGGGCCTGGAGGCGCGGCAATTGGGCGCCATGACAACGGGGGCCGACGGCCGCTACAGCTTCGCTGGCCTCAGCGCCGGCGACTATTACATCCGCGTCACCCTGCCCACTGACCATGTTTTTGCCTCCTTTACGGATGGCGGCAGCCGCGCGCTGCCGATGGCCAGCAGCGAGGGGCGCACGGTGCGCTTTAGCTTAAGCGAAGGCCAGCAGTCGGTCGACGAGCAATTGATCGGCGCCATCACCAAGAAGACGGGCAGCTTTGTGCGCGTGGTCGCCTTTGGCGATCTCAATGCCAACGGCGGGCGCTTTTCCAATGAGCCGCTGCTGCGGGGTGTGGAGGCCCAGGTACAGTTTGAGCACGAGGGCGTCTGGTACACCATCGCTCAGGAACTGAGCAATAAGGAAGGCATCGCCACCATGTCTGGCATAGCGCCCGGCAACTATGTGCTGGCGGCGCAGCTGCCCGAGCCCTATATCGTGGGCCCGCTGGGTCAGAAGATCAATCTGTTCTATAACGGCGTCGTCCCCTCGGGCGAGAGCTTTGGCCGCTCCGAGCCCTTTCAGCTGCCCGCGCGGGGCTCCGTGGGCATGGGCATCGGCGGCGTGCTGACGGGCTCTGCCCAGGGCCGTGTCTTTGAGGACAGCAACTTCAACGGCATCATGGACGCCGGCGAGCCCGGCCTGGCCGGCATCGAGGTCAGCCTGCGCCATCAGGAGATGGCCTTTGAGAAGACGGCGCTCACCGATGCGGGCGGCAACTACAGCTTTACGCACCTAAACGGCGGCGAGTACACGCTGTCGGTCACATTGCCCGAGAGCCAGATGTTCACCCGCGCGGGCAGCACGCTGCTCAGCAGCGATACCGCGCGCAGCGCCAGCGCCCATGTCTCCATCGCGGTCGAGCAGACCCTGCCGCTGCAGCCCATCGGCGTCATCCCCAATACTTCACTCAAGCTGCAGGCCTTCCACGACAGCAATTTGAATGGCCTGATGGACGCGGGCGAGCCTCCCTTTGCCGGCGCCAGGCTGGAGGTGCTCTCCGGCGGCCGGGCCGTGGCCACGCAGGAGACCGATGCCCAGGGCATCGCGCTGCTGCCGCTGCTGCGCGGGGGCGACCTGCAGCTGCGCCTGAGCCTGCCAGACGGGCAGATATTCAGCGTGTCAGGCGACGAGGGCGGCAATGCCTTTGTAGACAGCCTGGCGCAAAGCCAGCTGACCATCCCCTACAGCCTGCAGCCAGGTACACAGGGCGAGCTGCTGGCAGGCGCCACCTTGCCTGCGCTCATCAGCGGGCGCCTGTACGAAGACATGAACTCAAACGGCCTGCATGAGGCGGATGAGGGCTTTGTGGCCGGCTTCACCGTTCAGGCCATTGACGCCCAGGGCCAGGTGGCCGCGCAGACGCTCAGCGCCGCGGACGGCGCCTATACCCTAAGTCCGCTGATCCCTGGCGAGTACAGGCTGCGCGTGCTGCTGCAGTCGCCCTATATCTTCTCCCAGGCGCCCGGCGGCAGCGATGAGCTGGTCAACCGCATCACCAGCCAGACGGCAGAGCATGGCGACAGCGAGCCTGTCAGCCTGGCGGCCGGGCAGAGCCAGACCGCCATGGACGCCGCCATCTTCCGCTCGGGCGTCATACAGGGCGCGGTGCTGCTGGGCGATGAACTGGATGGCTTTGCCGGCCAGCAGGGCGGCCTTTCCGATGTGCAGGTGGCGCTGCTGGATGAGGACGGCCTGGAGGTGTCCGAGTACACCGTGGCCACCACCGATGACAAGGGCCAGTTCCTGCTCAAGGGCGCGCTGCCGGGCAGCTACATGCTGCGCTACAGCCTGCCGGCCGACGCCGCTTTCTCACAGCCACTGAGCGATGAGATGGTGCACATCGGCCCGCTGTTTGAGGTCAAGGCTGCCGACGAGCTGCAGGCGCCTGTCATCTACGCCGTCAAGACGGGCAGCTACATGGGCCAGGCCTATCTGGACCTCAATGTCAACGGCCAGTTTGACGATCAGGACAGCGCGCTGCCGGGCGTCGCGCTCTCGATGGAGAGCGAGGATGCCAGCCGCAACCAGCAGACCCAGTCGCTGGAGGACGGCAGCTTTGTCATCCGCGGCTTGCGGCCGGGCGACTACAGCCTCAAGGTGCAGCTGCCCGAGGGCAAGCTGGTCTCCTTTGACAAGCTGTCCCCCCTCTCCCCCGGCACGACCAGCAACTCGGCCGCCGATGTCAGCATCGGCATGGGCCAGGTGCAGGAGGGCCACCAGATAGCGGCCGTCAATGCGCATCAGCTCAGCGGCCAGCTTTACTTTGACGATAACCTCAGCAGCGCCCTGGAGGCCGGCGAGCCGGGCTTTGCGGCCGAGCTCAAGCTGCGCCATGTGCTCAGCTCCGTGGCCTTTACGGCCACGGCCGACGCCTCAGGCGCCTGGCAGGTGCCGCTGCTCTTCCCCGGTGACTATCAGTTAAGCCTCAGCTTGCCCGACGACATGGTGCTCTTTGCCCCGCAGGGCAAGCAAAACGCCAACAGCTGGGAGCTGCCGCTCTCCCTCGCCTCCGATCAGGCTGCCACCACGCAGAACCTGGGGCTGGTTCGCTTTGGCAGCATTGCGGGCGCCGTCTGGAACATGGATGGCTCCATGGATGATGTGGGCCAGCTGAGCCTGAGCCTGCTGCAGGATGGCAAGGTGGTCCAGCAGACGCAGACCGACGCGCAGGGCGCCTACCAGTTCACCAAGCTCTACCCAGGCGAGTACAGCCTGGAGGTGCTGGTCAAGGAGGGCTTCCGCTTTGCCCGCCTGATCGACAGCGAGAACACCCGCTTTAGCCTGATCACCCAGGATGGCTCGCAGGTGGCGCTGGAGCGCGGCGTCTCCGCCCCGCTTACGCTGACCATGGCCGAGCACAAGACCGGCCAGGATGTGGGCACCGGCCGCACGGGGACACTGGGCGACTTTGCCTGGCTGGACCTGGATCAGGACGGCATGCAGGACGCCGGTGAGCCCGGCGTACCCGGCATTGAGATCAAGCTCTATCAGTTTGGCCAGGTGGCGGGCCAGACCACCACCAACGCCTATGGCCGCTACCAGTTCAGTGAGCTCTTCCCCGGCAGCTACAGGCTGGAGGCTACCATGCCGCCCGAGCTCAAAGCCACCAAGCAGCAAAGCGAGTTCCGCCTGGTGGCCTCCATACTGCCCCAGATGCCCGGCACCACGGTCAGCGCCGAGAATGTCATCGTCCCCAGCGGCGGCCGCAACCTCAATGCCGATCTGGGCTTCGCCCTGGTCAGGGACGGCGTGCTGCCCGCCTCCATGCAGCATCTGCCGCAGAAGGATTGGACGCCCCTGGTGCCCACCGTGCCCAAGCGGATGCGGTAAATCATCACAGCACATCAAACCCGAAGCCCCCGCAGACATCAAGCTGCGGGGGCTTCGGGCATCGTAAGGAGATTTACTCCTCCTCTTCTTCCTCGGGGAGCTCTGCGTTGTGGTAGACATTCATAATGTCGTCGTTGTCATCGAGCATGTCCAGCAGCTTGAGCACCTTCTCCAGCGTCTCGGGGTCCTCCATGGCCACGGTGTTTTGCGGTATCTTGCTGCGCTCGGCAGAGACGAAGACGATGCCCTGGCTTTCCAGCGCCTCGCGCACGGCGGAGAAGTCGTTGGCGGCCGTCAGTATCTCAAAGCTGTCGCCGTAGTCCTGCATGTCCTCGGCGCCGGCCTCCAGCGCCTGCATCATCAGCTCGTCCTCGTGGGTGCCCTCTGTCTTCTCCACCACCAGCACGCCCTTGTGGTCAAACAGGTAGTTGACCGAGCCGGTCTGGCCCAGCGCGCCGCCATTTTTGTCGAATATGTGGCGCACATCGGAGGCCGTGCGGTTGCGGTTGTCGGTGACGATCTCGCACAGCACGGCCACGCCGCCGGGGGCATAGCCCTCGTAGGTGATCTCCTCATAGCTCACCGAGCTTAGCTCGCCCGCCGCCTTCTTGATGCTGCGGGTGATGTTGTCGTTTGGCATGTTGAAGGATTTGGCCTTGGCGATGACATCGCGCAGCTTGCCGTTGACGGCAGGGTCGCTGCCGCCCTCGCGCACGGCGATGGCGATCTCGCGGCCTATCTTGGTGAATGCCTTGCCGCGCAGCGCGTCCGCCTTGCCCTTCTTATGCTTGATATTTGCCCATTTAGAGTGTCCTGCCATGTTGTGGTGTGTCTCCTCTCAGCCAAGCAGGGCCTTGGCCCTGTCGGGGTAGTTGGTGATCAGCATGTCACAGCCAGCCTCGATCACGCGCTTCATGTCGCGCTCGTTATTGACTGTCCACACGTTGACCTTGAGGCCCTGATCGTGCGCCTTGCGGCAGAAGTCCTCAAAAAAGAGGATCTGCCCATAGTGCGGATGCAGGGCGTTCATGTCGTTTTCCCTGGCGTAGCGCCAGGGTGCGACCAGCACGCAGTCAAACAGCAGGCCGCAGTTGGCCCGGCTGTCGATCTCCTTGATGCGCAGCATGCTGTAGTGGTTAAAGGAGGACCAGACGATCCTGTCCTCCATGCCCATTTTGGCGGCCAGCGCCAGGCACTTTTCCTCCATGCCGGGGTAGGGCAGGATGGAGTTCTTCAGCTCCACATTGATGATGAGCTGGGTGGGGGCCAGCAGCTCAAAGACCTCCTGTAGGGTGGGGGCCTTGGCGCCTTCATACTCCGGGTGCAGGCGGTTGAAGTCCAGCTTCTTGATCGCGGCCAGCGTCATCTCGCCGATCAGGCCGCTGCCGTCTGATACCCTGTCCACCTTTTCGTCATGGGCCACCAGCAGCTGCCCGTCGCGCGTCAGGTGGACATCCAGCTCCACGGCGTCGGCGCCCTGTTTGACGGCCAGGTCAAAGGCCTCCAGCGTGTTTTCAGGCGCGTAGCCGCTGGCGCCGCGGTGCCCGCAGATCAGTATGCTCATGCCTTGGCCCCCTGTCTGATGCGGCTGGCGCTGTGCACGATGCTGGCCGTCTGCTGGTCGATGGGGCACAGCCAGAAGCGGTAGCTGCGGGGCTCATTGAAGTAGAGCCTGTCCTCCACCAGCGGCTCCGGGCCGCAGGAGTTGCTGCCCAAGGGGCCCATGGCGCCATCAATGCAGACCTCGGTCAGCTCGGCGTCTTTAAGCTCATAAGTATGCTTGGCGGCAGTCAGCGCCTCCTGGCTGTAGTGATGCGCGCTAAAGCTAAAGTCATCCCCCGCGATCAGCAGGCCCTTGCCCGCGGCGTCAAAGACAGCCACAAAGCGGGTATCGGCGTGGGAGCCATTCTCCTGCGGGTAGACATAGGGCTCATGCGTGTCCGCCACGCTGCGGCGATACAGATCGATCAGCGCCCCCGTCTTCTTGTCCGGGTAGCTCTCATGCGGCCCCCTGCCGTGCCAGCACAGCTGGTCAAAGGCGCGGGGCATCTGAAAGCGCATGCCAAACCTGGGCAGGTAGAACTCAAGCTGCTTGGGCTGCTTGAGGCTGTCGTCGCCATAGGCAAAGGGCGTGTAGGTCAGCTCCAGCGCCACACCGCCGGACTTCCCAAAGCGGAAGGCCTGACTGAGCTTGACGATGGGGCGGTAGACGGGCGCGCTGTGCGTGCTCTCAATGCTGACCAGCAGCCCATCGCCATCCTCCTTGACCTCAAAGCCTGTCACCCTGGCCTGCAGCCTGTCCAGGCCATAGGTGGCCCATCGCTTGGCCACATCGCTGCCCAGGCGGTCGTTGTCGGTGGGCGCGCGCCAGAGGTTGAGCGACAGCGGCGCGCTTAGCAACTCCGTGCCCTGGCTCTGCACGCTGTACAGCCCCGCCTGGTCGCGGGCGAAGCGATAGATGTCCTGCCCACTGTAGACGGTGATCTGCCTGCCCTGCGCCTCGTAACGCAGCGCGCGGGCCACGGCGGGCCGCCTGATCTTTGCCTGCCCCAGCCGCAGCTGATCCCTGGCCACCACAAAGCCCATCGGCGCCCAGACCGTGGCCTGCTTTAGGGCAAAGCTCAGGTCCAGCGTGCTGCCCTGCGGGTAGCTGCCCAGCGGCAGCTGCAGGCTGGTGCTCTGGCCCGGCTTGCAGCGGATATCCTTCTCGCCCTGGGCATAGACCTGACCCTGGTGGCGTACCTGCCAAGTCAGACGGTAGGAGGACAGGTCGGCGAAATTCAGCATATTCCTGATGCTGATGCGGCCCTGCGCCTCATCGCGCAGCTGGGCGCGCGCCGGGCGCAGCACATGGGCGTACTCCGTCATGCCGGTGTGCGGGCTGCGATCCGGGTAGCACAGCGCGTCCACGCAGAAGTTGCTGTCGTGGGGGTACTCGCCAAAGTCGCCGCCGTAGGCCCAGTAGTTGCCGCTGCCGTCTGGGGCAGGCGTGGTGATGCCGTGGTCGATTAGCTCCCACACGCAGCCGCCCATGAAGCGGGGATATCTGTAGATCAGCTGCCAGTAGTCCTCCAGGTTACCCGGCCCCTGGCCCATGGCATGGGCGTACTCGCAGAGTATGAAGGGCTTGTCGTCCTTCTTTTTGACGATCTGCTCGCAGTCCGGCACAGAGGTGTACATGCGCGAATACATGTCAGAAGACTGGGCAAACTCATCGCGCTCATAGTGGATGGGGCGGCTGGTATCCACCTGGCGGATGGCCTGGGCCATCTTGTCGTGGTTGATGCCGTAGCCAGCCTCGTTGCCAAGCGACCAGATGATGATGCTGGGGTGATTGTAGTCGCGCTCCACCATGCGCAGGCCGCGGTCAATGAACTGCTTTTCCCAGGTGGGGTCTTCGGCGATCAGCTCATAGTCGCGGATAAAGACCACGCCGTGGCACTCCAGGTCCGCCTCGTCGATGACATAGAGGCCATATCGGTCGCACAGGTCATAGAGGCGGGGGTCATTGGGATAGTGGGCGGTGCGCACACAGTTGATGTTGTGCCGCTTCATCAGCAACACATCCTCCAGCATGCTCTCCACCGGGGTAAAGCTGCCAAGCAGGGTGTGGGTGTCGTGGCGGTTGACGCCCTTGAGCTTGACGGCCACGCCATTGACATAGAGCACACCCTTTTTGATATCCACCCGGCGGAAGCCAAGCCGCAGATGCTCCACCTGGCCGTCAATGCTGACCAGCAGGTCGTAGAGCTCCGGCGTCTCGGCCGTCCAGCGGCGGACCTCCGGCAGACTATATTTGAAGTTGGCACTGCCACGGCTTACAGTCACCGACTGCTTGACCAGGCTGTCTTTTCCATCCAGCAGCTCCACCTGCACGGCCTTGGCGCCCTGCGCCTTGATCTGCAGGCTCAACAGGCCAGTGCTCATGTCATCGTCCAGTGTGGCATCGGCCCGTATGTCCAGGATGGCGGCCTTGCCAAAGCTCAGCAGCATCACATCGCGGAAGATGCCGCTCTGGCGCCACTTGTCCTGATCCTCCAGATAGCTGCCGTCAGACCATTGGAAGACCAGCACGATCAGCTCATTGCCTTTGGCCTTGACCATGGCAGACACATCAAACTCCGCGGGCATGTGGGGCACCTTGCTAAAGCCCGCGAGCTGGCCATTGACATAGGCGTAATAGCAGCTGTCCACGCCCTCAAAGCGCAGGCGGGTCTGGCGGCCCTCAAAGGCCTCCGGCAGGTCGAAATACCGCCTGTAGAAGCCCACTGGCGTGTTGTCGGGCACATGGGGCGGGTCATAGGGAAAGGGGTAGCGGATATTGGTATATTGATTCTGGCCAAAGCCCTGCATCTGCCAGCAGCCCGGCACCCGGATGCTGGTGAAGTCCTCAAAGCTGCTCAGATCCTCGGGCAGATGATGGGGCCCCGGCAGCAGCTGAAAATCCCAGCTGCCGTTGAGCGAGCAAAAATAAGGCGAGGCAGCCCTCTCCCCCGTCATGGCACTGGCGCGGTCGGGATAAGGCACCATGGTGGTGCGGGCCGCGAGCCGGTGTAGGTGCAGGCTGTCCAGATCCTGATATTCAGCAGAACGCACGGCAAGTCTCCTTTGCATGTCAGTCAAACGATTATACCAAAGCCGCCGCGAGCTTACAAGCTCGGCCGCCGGCAGGAAGACAGTATCCCCAGGCAGAATACTCAAGCCATGACTTACGCAGCCTTTATCAGCTTTGACCAGTTCAGCCAGATCGTGGACGCCCAGGCGCAGCTGCTGCCCGAGGCGGTGTTTCGCCACCTCAACCTGGGCGTGGGCGTGGTGGCGCGCCACAAGTATCAGCCGCTGTCCAGGCCGGAGCGGCCCCTCTACATACTGGGCGAGTATCAGCGCCACCACGCGATGGGCCGGGGCATCATCCTGTATTATGGCTCCTTCATGCGG
>CAKTTM010000066.1 GCA_934615145.1 uncultured Clostridia bacterium
GTTTTGCTGTATATGGCCGCCGGCTGTGGTATACTGCAAGGCAAGCAAACACAAAAAGGAGACAGCCGCATGCCGCTTAGTGTCAAATGGGTCAGCGCCCTGGAAAAGGTCTTTGTGGATGAACAGCCGCGGGACTACCCCGCGCACATACCGCTCAGCGGGCTCAAGGGCGAGACGCAGTCCTTCCAGATCGCGCTGAGCCTGCAGCCGCCGGCGGAGTGGGAGCACCAGCTCTATCTGCTGCAGGCGGATTGCGCCCTGCCGCTGCGCGTCCGCCTGGTCGACCAGGTGCCGGTGCGCTTCCCCTGCTTTTCGGATACCGACGCGCACTACCTGCGCAAGGCGCCCGGCCTCTACCCTGACCCGCTGCGCGACATGGCGCAGGGCCAGCCCTTTCGCGTCTACCAGGGGCAATGGACGGGGCTGTGGGTGGACATCGAGGTACCCTCGGACGCCCAGCCCGGTGACTACAGCCTGCAGCTGCAGTTCAGCGATCAGGCCGGTCAGCCGGCGGGCGAGTTGAATGTCCCCTTCCTGGTGGTGGACCATGCGCTGCCGCCGCAGACGCTGATCCAGGCGCGCTGGCTGCATGCGGACGCCCTGGCTACTTATTATAATGTCCCTGTCTTCTCCGACAGGCACTTTGAGATACTGGAGAGCTTCATTGCCCTGGGCGCCCGGCGCGGCATCAACATGCAGCTGATCCCCATCCACACGCCGCCGCTGGACACCCGCGTGGGCCACGAGCGCCCGACCGCCCAGCTGGTGGAGGTCTTTGTGGAGGCAGGGGGCTACCGCTTCCAGTTTGACCTGCTGCGCCGCTACATCGCCATGTGCCAGAGGGCGGGTGTGGAATACTTTGAGATGGCGCACCTGTTTACCCAGTGGGGCGCCTACCACGCGCCCAAGATCATGGGCTGGCGGGATGGCGAGCTTGTCCAGCTCTTTGGCTGGCAGACCGACGCCACCGGCCCTGAGTACGCGGGCTTCCTCAAGGCCTACCTCAGCGCCCTGACCCAGGAACTGCGCGCGCTTGGCGTGGCCGAAAAATGTTGGTTCCACATCTCGGACGAGCCGGGGCGCCAGCACATCGATCAATACCTGGCCGCCAAGGCCCTGGTCGCGCCCTATCTGGCGGGCTTCCCCATCATGGACGCGCTGAGCGACTATGCCTTCTATGAGAATGGCGCGGTGGCCCACCCCATCCCGGCGCTCAATCATATGGATGAATTCTTGAAGGCCAAGGTGCCCGATCTGTGGACCTATTACTGCGTGGGCCAGCACAAGGATGTGAGCAACAGCTTCATCGCCATGCCAGCCAGCCGCACGCGCATCATCGGCATGCAGCTGTATCAGTACGAGCTCAAGGGCTTCCTGCAGTGGGCCTACAACTTCTACTATTCACAGTACAGCGACTATGCCCTCAACCCCTGGCTGATCACCGACGCCGATGGCTTTGCCCCGGCGGGCGATGCCTTCCAGGTCTATCCGGGCAGCAATGGCCAGCCGGTGGAGTCGCTGCGCTTCATGCTCTTCTTCCAGGGGTTGCAGGATCTGCGCGTCCTGCAGGCGCTGGAGGCCAAAGCCGGCCGCGAGGCTACGCTCAAGCTGCTCTTTGAAGATCTGGCGCAAACCCCCACACTGACAGACTATCCCCGCCAGGCCGACTGGCTGCTTGCCATGCGCTGGCGGGTCAACCAGGCGCTGGCCGGCGCTTGATTGACACTGTTTGTCGCCGCAGTATATAATGGGCCAAATTCTGGAGGACGCAAGCTTTGGATAAATGGGATCATCGTTTTATGCAGATGGCGCGCCTGGTGGCCACCTGGTCAAGCTGCTTTCAGCCCTGCCGCACCATCGGCGCCGTGATTGTCAAGGACAAGCGGGTGATGACCACCGGCTACAATGGCGCGCCCGCCGGCATGAAGACCTGCAAGGAGCGGGGCTATTGCCTGCGGCGCAAGCTGGGCATCCCCTCCGGCCAGCGGACGGAGATCTGCTACGCCATACACGCCGAGCAAAACGCCATCATCCAGGCGGCCAAGCTGGGCATATCCATTGATGGGGGCACGCTGTACTGCACCCACCAGCCCTGCTCGGTCTGCGCGCGCATCATGGTCAACGCCGGCATCAAGCGCGTGATCTATGAGCAGGGCTACCCGGACGACTTCGCGCTGGAGTTCTTCCGCGAGACGGGCGTGGCGCTGGAGAAATGGGAAGAGCCACCAGAAGGTACAGCCGAAGACACGACACCCATCATGCCCGAGGCCCAGCCATGAGGCGGCTGATCGCCCTGCTCTGCCTGCTGTGCCTGGTGCTGGCCCTACCGCTTAGCGGCCTGGCGCAAAAGCAGGAGATACCCGATATCAGCGTGCTGGACGAGGAAATGATACCGCCCACGCCGCTTGGCATGAAGCATTATCTGCTGCTTTGCATGGACAGCTGGGGCGCCAAGATGAACAATCTGGGCTTCTCCGACGGCATGGTGCTGGTGACGGTGGACGAGGTCAACCAGCGCATGATCACCACCTCCTTCATCCGGGACATGCTGGTGCTGCACCCGGACAACAAGCCCGGCCGCCTGACCTATATCGTGCGCGAGTTTGGCGTGCAGGGCCTGGTGGACACAATCAACCGCCACTTTGGCATCGAGATCGAGAAGTACTTTGTGATGGACTGGAGCCAGGTCTCCTCCATCGTGGACGCGGTGGGCGGGGTGGACCTGACCATCACCGACGGTGAGGCCAGCTACCTAAAGCGCTACGCCATCTCGCCCAGCAGCACCAAGCCGGCCATCAATTCCGGCGGCCGCTACCACTTCAGCGGCCACGCG
Organism: uncultured Clostridia bacterium; assembly: GCA_934615145.1. Classification (GTDB taxonomy): domain Bacteria; phylum Bacillota; class Clostridia; order Christensenellales; family Aristaeellaceae; genus UBA1038. Next base: position 2,834 of record CAKTTM010000066.1, read on the forward strand.
GCCGTCATCTACATGCGTACCCGGCGGGTGCCTGCCTTGAACGGCGATCCCCACGACATTGGCCGCACCTACCGCACCAGGCTGGTGCTCAGCTCCATCGCCGAATCCTTGAAGGATGTCAGCTATGAGAAGGCGCGGGCGATCCTGGACAGCGTGATGAAGAACATACTGGCCACCAACATGACCACCAGCGATGTGCTGGAGGCCTTCAACACCGTCTATGCCATGCGGGGTACCCCGGTGGAGCAGTTTCGCCTGCCCATCGACGGCACGCACAAGCTCTTCATCTATTATGGCGGCGACAGCCAGTTGATGGACTTTGAGGCCAACCGCAAGGCCCTCAAGGACTTCATGTTTGGCAACACCTTTGTGGTGCACTAAGTTGAGGAGGATGAGTGGCGGATGAGCCCACAACGCAATTCCCCTGCCAAGGGTTTCTCGCTTAAGACATTGGTCATGCTGGCGCTCTTGGTGGCGCTGGCCGTGATTTTCAAGCGTTTTCTGGGCTATAACGACAAGGTGCTCAGCCTGTCCTTCGGCTTTGTGCCCATCGCCATGGCCGGCATGCTCTTTGGTCCCATGGGCGGCCTGATCGCGGGCGCGCTGGCCGATGTTGTGGGCGCGCTGCTCTTCCCCTTTGGCGCTTTCAACCCGCTGTTCACACTGGTACAGGCCTCAACTGGCCTCATCTACGGCTTCTTCCTGCATCCCCAGGGCACCACCAAGCAGCGCATCGCGCTGGCGCAGCTGTGCGTCTCGGTGCTGCTGTACATGCTGGCCAATACCCTCATCCTGGTGCCCATCGTGGGCAAGGGCTTCATGGCGCTGCTGCCGCTGAGGGCGCTGAAGATACTGCTGTTCTTACCCGTCGAGGTCTTTGTGCTGATCAAGATGGTGGAGTACCGCCGCGCCTTTGAGGGCTTCACCAAGTGATACCAAAGGCCCAGAAAAACCGGCTGATACTGGCTGAGCTTGAGCGCCTCTACCCCGATGCCGGGCCGGAGCTGAACTTCAGCAACCCCTATGAGACCCTGGTGGCCACCATCCTGTCAGCGCAATGCACCGACAAGCAGGTCAACAAGGTGACGCCCAAGGTGTTTGAGGACTTCCCGACGCTGGAGAGCATGGCGGCCACCACGCCTGAGATACTCTATCCCTATGTCAAGAGCTGTGGCTTTGCCTCCAAGGCCAGCAACATCGTGGCCTCCTGCCAGAAGATCATGGCGGAATATGGTGGCCAGATACCGCAGACCATGGAGACATTGACCACGCTGCCGGGCGTGGGCCGCAAGACGGCCAATGTGGTGATGGCCAATGCCTTTGGCGTGCCTGCCATCGCGGTGGATACGCATGTCTTTCGCGTCAGCAACCGCCTGGGCCTGGCCAAAGCGACCACCGTGGACAAGACCGAGCAGCAGCTGATGAAGCAGATCCCCAAGGCTGACTGGAACAAGGCCCACCACTGGCTGATACTGCACGGCCGCCGCGTGTGCAGGGCGCAGCGGCCGCTGTGCGAGGTCTGCACGCTCAACCCCTGGTGCGATTATTATGTAAGGGGGCGCAAGCATGCAGAGCGTTGAAGGCGCGCACAGCTGCGGGCTGTGCCGCATTGAGCTCAATGGGCTGAGCGTCAGGCTCGACAACGAAGCGCTGCTGAGCGATGTCAACCTGCACATCCACTGCGGGGAATTGACAGTGCTGGTGGGCCCCAACGGCGGCGGGAAGACCACGCTGCTGCGCGCGCTGCTGCACCAGGTGCCCCATGAGGGCGAGATACGCCATCTGGACGAGCACAACAAGCCCTTCCCCGGCATGCGCACCGGCTATGTGCCCCAGCACCTGCCCTTTGACCGGCAGATGCCGCTGACCGTGCGCGACCTGCTGGCGGCAGCCCTCTCGCGGCGCCCCGTCTTTACAGGCGTCTCGCGCCATACCAGGCAGGAGGTGCTGCAGACCCTGCGCCTGGCCCAGGCCGACATGCTGGCCGACCGTAGGCTGGGTGCCTTGTCGGGCGGCGAGCTGCAGCGCGTGCTGCTGGCGCTGGCCCTGACGCCCCGGCCTGATCTGTTGATACTGGACGAGCCGATTTCGGGCGTCGACCACAACGGCCAGGCGATGTTTTTAGACACCGTCAACGCCTTGCGGCGCGAGCGGCATCTGGCCATCCTGATGGTCTCCCACGACTGGGTGCTGGTGCGCGAGTATGCCGACCAGGTGGCCCTGATTGACAAGACCACGCGCGTGGTGGGCAGTGCTGCCGAGGTATTTGCCTCCCCGGCCTTTGAGCAGGCCTTTCCCCACACGCATGGGCTGGGGAGGGCGGGCTGATGCAGGCGGTCTATCAGCTGATGGACGCTGTCCTGCCGGGCAGCATCTTTGGCATGCAGTTTATGAAGCACGCGCTGCTGGCGCTGCTGCTGCTGACGCCATTGCTGGCGCTGCTGGGCACCATGGCGGTCAATCAGCGCATGGCCTTTTTTTCCGACGCGCTGAGCCACTCGGCGCTGGCGGGTGCCGGCCTTGGCATGCTGCTGGGGCTGAGCAACCTGCAGGTCAGCCTGGTCATCTTCGGCGTGCTCTGGGCGCTGCTGATCAGCCACATCAACCGCCGCGGCGGCGCCTCGGCCGACACCAACATCAGCGTCTTCTCCTCCACCGGCATCGCGCTGGGCCTGGTGCTGTTAAGCCAGGGCGGCAGCTTTAGCAAGTATTCGGCGCTGTTGGTGGGCGATGTGCTGGCCATTGGCGCGCAGGATCTGCTGTGGCTGCTGCTCTCGCTGGTGCTGGGCATCATCTGCTGGCTGCTATTGTTCAATCCCCTGCTGCTGACGGCGGTCAACCCGCAGCTGGCCCAGAGCCGGGGCATCCGCACCCGTCTGGTGCAGGATGTGTTCGTCTGCCTGGTGGCGGTGGCAGTGATGCTGTCCATCCGCTGGGTGGGCGTGCTGCTGATCAACGCCCTGCTGATACTGCCGGCGGCGGCCGCGCGCAATATCGCGCGCAACACGCCCCAGCACGCGCTGCTGTCGGTGATCATCAGTATTTTATCAGGCCTGATCGGGCTGGTTGCGGCCTATGAGCTGGGCACCAGCGTGGGTGCGGCTGTGGTGCTCTGCGCCGCCGCCTTCTACGCGCTGAGCCTGGCGCTGCGCCGCCTGCTCAATATTGCCGCTTAGGAAAGGACCGTATGGAGCTTTACCACAACTCGCAAAGCGCGCAGTGCCGCGCGCCGCTTGGCGCGCAGCCTGCCGGCGCCACGCTTCGCTTAAGACTCTTTGCCCCCGGCGGCGCCAAGGCCGTCACCCTGCGCACCTGGAATGGCGATGAGGCGGCCCACCCCATGACGCCCTATGGGCTGACCGGCTGGGAGTGTACCATCCGCCTGCCCGACAAGCCCTGCACGCTGTGGTATGACTTCATCGCCGAAGACGACCGCGGCCGCAGGCTCTACTGCGGCAACGCGCATGACCGCCTGGGCGGCATCGGCGCCACCTATCAGAACGCGCCCCCCTCCTTCCAGGTGACGGTCTATGACCCGGCCTTCGACCCGCCGGACTACCTGCGCCAGGGGGTCATGTACCAGATATTCCCCGACCGCTTCATGCGCAGCAAGATGCCCAGCAGCCCGCGTAAAGACCTGATACTGCACGAGAACTGGGACGATCTGCCCATTGGCGAGTTCCGCGGCAAGGACGGCGACCAGCAGCCGGTGGACTTTTTCGGCGGCGACCTCAAGGGCATCGAGCAAAAGCTGCCCTACTTGAAGGACCTGGGCATCACGGTGCTGTACTTAAACCCCATCTTCCAGGCCCGCAGCAACCACCGCTACGACACCGGGGACTATTTCAAGGTGGACCCCATGCTGGGCACGACGGAGGACTTCGAGTCGCTCTGCCGCGCGGCGCTCAAATACGGCATCCGCGTGCTGCTGGACGGCGTCTTCAGCCACACGGGCGAGGACAGCATCTACTTTAACAAGTACGGCAATTACCCCAATCAGGGCGCCTTTAACAGCAAGAAGTCGAAATACTATCCCTGGTACAGCTTCACTCAGTACCCAGACAAATACGCCTGCTGGTGGAACATCCCCACCCTTCCCCAGGTCAACAAGGATGTACCCAGCTTCCGCCAGTTCATCCTGGGCCAGGATGGCGTGGCTCGCCACTGGCTGCGCCACGGCGCCTCCGGCTGGCGGCTGGATGTGGCCGATGAGCTGCCGATGGACTTTTTGCGACAGCTGCGCCAGGCTGTCAAGGCGGAGAACCCGCAGGCGGCGCTGCTGGGCGAGGTCTGGGAGGATGTCAGCAACAAAGTGGCCTATGGCTATCTGCGCAACTACTCGGTGGGAGACACCGTGGACACCGCGATGAACTATCCGCTGCGCGAGGTGCTGATCCACTTCCTGACGGGTCAGACGGACGCACCCCAGGTGGTGAGGGTCATCCGCAGCCTGCAGGAGAATTATCCGCTCAAGTTCCTCTACTCCATGATGAACCTGATGGGCAGCCACGACCGCGCCCGGGTGCTCAATGTGCTGGTCAAGCAGGAGTATCAGCACCTGCCCAAGCGCGAGCGCGGCGGGCTCAAGATGCCGCCCAAGCTGATGGCGCTGGCCCGCGAGCGGCTCAAAAAGCTGCTGACCTTGGTGATGGCGCTGCCCGGCATGCCCAGCATCTACTATGGCGATGAGGCTGGCATGGAGGGCGCCAGCGATCCCTTCTGCCGCGCCACCTTCCCCTGGGGCAGGGAGGATCAGGAGCTGTTGCAGTTCCACAAGGCATTGATCCACCTGCGCCACCAGCGCCCGGTCTTGAAGCTGGGCAGCCTGGAGGTGGGCAGCGAGGGGCCCGACACCCTGCTGATCTACCGGGGGCTCACGCCTGACGGGCGCGACGCCTTCGGCCAACCGCTGGATGATCAGCCCTATTTCCTGCGGCTGACGCGCGACAATGAGCGCTTTTGACTACAAGGGGGGCTTTGGCCCCTCTTTTATTACAGATTTTGGCGAAAAATGTTACAAAATGCAAGTGTTTTCTTGACACTCGGCTCTGCTGCGCATAGAATAGCATAGAGCGAAATGATTCACGGAGGTTAGCCATGCACCATAAAGGATCAAGGCGGCTGCTGCTGGTGATATTGTGTGCCGCCCTACTCATACAGGCGGTACCGGCCCTGGGCACGCAGCCCTATCCCTTCGTCGGCTTTGCCATGGACAGCCTCCAGCTGCGCATGCAGCCATCAAATAGCGCCCTTGCCATCCGCACCATCGCCAAGGACGAGGCGCTGGTGGTCAGCGGGCAGCAGGGCGCCTACTTTGAGGTCAGCTATCAGGGCGATACCGGCTTTGTGCTGGCCGCCTATGTAAGCCAGCAAAAGGGCGGCCCGGCCGCGGCCTTGCCCGCGGCGCTGCCCACCGCGCCAAGCGATGTGCAGCTCAAATACCCCCAGCTGGCCAACACCATGGAGGGCGCCCAGGTCAAGGCCCTGCAGGAGGCCCTGATCGAGCTGGGCTTCCTAAAGGGCAGGGCGGATGGCAAGTTTGGCCCCGCCACCTTGAGCGCCGTCAGCGCCTTTCAGAAAATGAACGGCATCACCCAGACCGGCATCGCAGACGCTATCAGCCAGCAAAAGCTCTTTGAAGGCCGGCCCAAGAACAGCGCCGGGCGCGCCACCCAGGTGATGACGCTGCCTGCCATCGAGGGCCTGACCCTGCGCCCGGGCAACCGCGGCGATCAGATCGCGCAGCTGCAGCGGCGGCTTCAGGAGCTTAAATACTACAAGGGCAGCATCGACGCCTCCTTTGGCGCCGGCACGCTGTCCGCGCTGAAGGCTCTGCAGGAGACAAACAAGCTGCG
>CAKTTM010000067.1 GCA_934615145.1 uncultured Clostridia bacterium
GGGCTGGCCTGTGGCGTGACGGCGGATGATCTCCTCCACCACCGCGTCGTACTTGCCCTTCTTGCCGCGATAGACCATGTCATTGAGGTCCTGGCGGATCATGGGCATGTTGGTGGGCACCTGCACCACGTCCAGCCGATAGATGCCCTGGAACTCCTCTTCCTCGGTCTTGGCCGTGCCCGTCATGCCCGACAGCTTGCCATACATGCGGAAATAGTTCTGGAAGGTGATGGTGGCCAGTGTCTTTGACTCCCGTTCGACCTTCACGTGCTCTTTGGCTTCGATGGCCTGGTGCAGGCCGTCGGAGTACCTGCGGCCCACCATCAGGCGGCCGGTGAACTCATCGACAATGATGACCTCGCCGTTTTGCACCACATAGTCGGTATCACGCTTGAACAGCGTGTTGGCCTTCAGCGCCTGGATGAGGTAGTGGTTAAGCTCATTGTTCTCGGGGTCGGAGAGGTTCTCGATGCCAAAGGCGCTTTCGGCCTTGGCCGTGCCCTCCTCAGTGAAGACCACGGTGCGGTCCTTCTCCTCCACTGTGTAGTCCTGCTCATTTTTCAGACGGACGACAAAGCGGTCAGCCTTTTCGTACATGTCAGTGGGCTTATCGCCCTGCCCAGAGATGATCAGCGGCGTCCTGGCCTCATCGATCAGGATGGAGTCCACTTCGTCGACGATGGCGTAGTGGTGACCGCGCTGCACCATGTCGCGCTGGTAGACCACCATGTTGTCACGCAGGTAGTCAAAACCCATCTCATTGTTGGTGCCATAAGTGATGTCGCAGGCATAGGCCGCGCGCCGCTGCTCGTTGCTCAGGTCGTGCACGATCACGCCCACACTCAGGCCCATGAAGCGGTAGAGCTTGCCCATGTCCTCTCCCTGGAACTTGGCCAAGTAGTCATTGACGGTGACGATGTGGACACCCTTGCCGGTCAGCGCGTTGAGGTAAGCAGGCAGACAGGCGGTCAGGGTCTTCCCCTCGCCTGTCTTCATCTCGGCGATGCGCCCCTGGTGCAGCACGATGCCGCCAATCAGCTGGACATAGAAGGGCCGCATGCCCAGCGTGCGGCGGGCAGCCTCTCGCACGGCGGCAAAGGCCTCCGGCAGCAGTTGGTCCAGCGTCTCCCCCTGCTCAAGCCGCTGCCTGAACTCGGGGGTCTTGGCCGCCAGCTGGCTGTCGCTGAGCTTCTCAAACTGAGGCTCCAGCGCCTCTATCTTGTCGGCCAGCTTCTTGAGGGGCTTTAGCTGTGCCTCAGCCCCCAGGCCGAAAACCTTTAACAATCCTTCTAACATCACTGTCTCCTTGGGCATAACGCCAAAGCACATTATACATGCTCGTCCCTTGAGCCGCAAGCCAGCGCCCATGCTTGTTACCACTGCGTCACAATGCTATACTGTCACAAAAAGGAGGTTCATAACATGCGCTTTTATGTGGGAACCTACTCCGTACCCGGCAGTCCGGGCATCGCGGTGTGTGAACTGAAGGACGATAAGCTGCGCCTGCTGTCAGGCTATGAGGCGCTGAGCAACCCTTCCTGGTTGACGGCCTCGCCCGATGGCCGGCACCTCTATGTGGCGGCGCGGATATCGCGCGAGGAGGCTTCCATCGCCTCGCTGCGCAGCCTGAGTACCGGGCTCGAACCCTTGAGCGAGCTGGCAAGCGGCGGCAACAATACCTGTCATCTGACGCTGGATGACAAGGAGCAGCTGATGATCGCCTCGCACTATGGCAATGGGCGCCTGTCACTGCTGCGCCTGGAGGAGGGCAGGGTGGCTGAGTGCCTGCAGGTGATACAGCATCAAGGCAGCGGCCCTGTCAAGGGCAGGCAGGAGGGTCCACACGCCCACCACAGCGCCTTCCGGCCCGGCACCAAGGAGGTCTTTGCCTGCGACCTGGGCTGCGACCGCATCTTCATGTATTCCCTTCAGGAGCGTCTGCTGGCCCTCTCAGACATCGAGCTGCCCGCGGGTTCAGGCCCCCGGCATCTGGTCTTCGACGGGCCGGAGCGCTTCTACGCCTGCGGCGAGCTGGACAGCTCTGTCATGTTCTTCGCACTGGCCGGTGGCCTGTGGCAGATGAAGCAGCGCCTGTCCACCATCCCTGAAGGTGTCAAGGGCAACAGCACCGCTGCCATCCGGCTGCAGGGGCGGTGGCTCTATGTCTCCAACCGCGGCCACGACAGCATCGCCGCCTTTGAGCTTGATGAAAACGGCAGCATGAGCCTGGACCGGCACATCCCCTCGCATGGCCAGTGGCCGCGCGACTTTGTGCCCCATGGTGAGGGCTTGCTCTTCGCTAACCAGAACGCGGGCGGGCTGACCTATGTATCGCAGTCAGGTGAATTGATCAGCGCCCTGGACATCCCCGGCGCGGTTTGCGTGGCGGGGCTCCAGGGCGCCGGTTGATCGTCTACTCTTAGAGAATGTACTTGCTCAGGTCCGCCTTCTTGGCGGCCTTGACATGCTCTGTGACATAGGCGGCGGTGATATTGAGCGGAATATCCGGCATATCATCGCCGCCGGCGTTATAGCTGATGTCTTCCAGCAGCTCTTCAAAGACGCTGTGCAGGCGGCGCGCGCCGATGTTTTCTTCCTGGTCATTGGCGTTGCAGGCGGCGTCGGCGATGGCTTCCAGCGCCTCCTGGTCAAAGCTCAGGTGCACCTTGTCCACCGCCAGCAGCGCCTTGTACTGTAGTGTCAAGGCATTGTCCGGCTGGGTCAGGATGCGGATGAAGTCATCACGGGTGAGCGACTTGAGCATGACATGCACCGGAAAGCGGCCCTGCAGCTCAGGGATAAGGTCGGACACCTTGGCCACGTGAAAGGCGCCTGCCGCGATAAAAAGCATGAAGTCGGTACGCACCGCGCCATGCTTGGTGTTGACGGTGCTGCCCTCCACGATGGGAAGTATATCGCGCTGCACGCCCTCGCGGGAGACATCCGGCCCCTGGCCGGAGCTGCGGCCCGCCACCTTGTCGATCTCATCGATGAAGACAATGCCGTCCTGCTCAGCCCTGCGGATGGCCTCTTCCTTGACGGCGTCCTCGTCGATCAGCTTCTGCGCCTCTTCCTGTATCAGTATCTTGCGCGCTTCCTTGACCTTGACGCGGCGCAGCTTGGTCTTCTTGGGCATCATACCGCCCATCATGTCGCCGATATTGATGGAGTTGCCACCCACCTCCAGGTTGGGTGTGGCTTCCTCCACCTCGATCTCGATCTCCCTGTCCTCCAGCTGGCCCTGGCGCAGCTGCTCGTAGATGTCCGCGCGGCGTCCGCTCAGGCGCTGCTTCTCTTCCTCTGTGGGCTCCGGCTCCTTGTTGCGGCCGGACAGCAGCATGTCGATGGGGTTCTGGGCTGGCTTCTTGGGCGGATTGACTAACAGACTGACCAGCCTGTCCTCCGCCATCACCTCAGCGCGCGTCTTGACGCGCAGCTCATGCTCGTCCTTGACCATGCGCACGGCATTCTCCACCAGGTCACGGATAATGCCCTCCACATCGCGGCCTACATAGCCCACCTCGGTCAACTTGGTGGCCTCCACCTTGACAAAGGGCGCATTGACCAGCTTGGCCAGGCGTCTTGCGATCTCTGTCTTGCCCACGCCGGTCGGGCCCATCATCAGGATGTTCTTGGGGTAGATTTCTTCCCGCATGTCATCGGATACCAGACTGCGGCGGTAGCGGTTGCGCAGCGCAATGGCCACCATCCGCTTGGCCTCCTCCTGGCCAATGATATAGCGATCCAGCTCGCGCACCACCTCGCGGGGCGTCAATACCTTGCTCATACGTCCTCCACGATGATGTTGTCGTTGGTGAAGACGCAGATGGAGGCCGCGATCTGCAGCGCCTTCAGCGCGATCTCCCGCGCGCTGAGCTCGGTATTCTGCACCAGCGCACGGGCGGCGGCCAGGGCAAAGTTGCCGCCCGAACCAATGGCGCAGACGCCGTCATCGGGGTTGATGACCTCGCCATTGCCAGAAACAATCAGCAGATCATCGGCGTCCGCCACGATCATCATGGCCTCCAGCTTGCGCAGCGCCTTGTCGCCCCGCCACTCTTTGGCCAGCTCCACCGCCGCGCGCTCCAGATTGCCACTAAACTGTGTGAGCATCTCCTCAAAGCGGTCGCTGAGGGTGAAGGCATCGGCCACAGAGCCTGCAAAGCCGATGGCCACCTGATCATTGTACACACGGCGCACCTTGCGCGCGCTGTTTTTGAAGATGGTGTTTTGCCCCATGGTCACCTGACCGTCGCCCGCGATGGCAACCTTGCCGCCGCGCCGCACGGCGCAGATGGTCGTGCCCCTTAGTTCCATGTGTCCGCCCTCCTATGAAAGCTCGGTTTGTTTGATGTCTTCGATGATGTTAAGCGCCTGCTCGGCCAGCATCAGATAGCGCTGTTCCTTGCCGCGTACTCTTAGCTTCAGGGGATCCATCAGGCCAAAGGTGATGTTCATGGGCTGATAGTGCCTGTTGGGCGTGGCCACATAGCGGGCCAGCGCGCCGATGGCGGTGCTGGCGGGGAAACTGATAGCCGCCTTGCCCTGCAGCTGCCTTGCCATATTCAGCCCGCACAGCAGGCCGGAGGATGCGCTCTCCACATAGCCCTCCACGCCGGTGATCTGTCCGGCAAAAAAGACGCCCGGCCTGCTGAGCATCTGATAATGCTGATCCAAGAAACCGGGGCTGTTGAGGAAGGTGTTGCGATGCATCACACCATAGCGCGCAAACTGTGCGTTCTCAAGCCCCGGGATGATGCCAAAGACGCGCTTTTGCTCCGGAAATTTAAGCCTGGTCTGAAAGCCCACCAGGTTATACATGCTGTCAGAGGCGTCGTCGCGCCTGAGCTGCAGCACAGCGAAGGGCTGGCGTCCTGTTCGCGGATCCTTGAGCCCCACTGGCTTGAGCGGGCCAAAGGCAATGGCCATCTCGCCGCGCCGTGCAAGCGATTCAATGGGCATGCAGCCCTCAAAGACCTTGCTCTCCTCAAAGCCGTGGATGGGCGCGGTCTCAGCCGTCAGCAGTGCCTGATGGAAGGCCCTGTACTCCTGCTCGTCCATCGGGCAATTGATATAGTCATCGCCCCTGTCATAGCGCGATGCCTTGAAGGCGCGGCTCATGTCGATGCTGTCCTTCATCACGATGGGGGCAGCCGCGTCGTAAAAGTTGAGCAAACCTATCTCAGGCAGCGACATGATGGCATCGCTGAGCGGCTGGGATGTCAGCGGCCCGGTGGCGATGATGGCGGGCGCATCCGGGAACTCTGTCACTTCCTCAGACACGAAGTCCACCAAAGGATGCGCTTTGAGCGTATCGGTGATAAGGCCGGAGAAGGCCTCACGATCCACTGCCAGCGCGCCGCCGGCCGGCACCCTGGCCTGATCCGCCGCCTTGATAATCAAGGAGTCCAGGCGGCGCATCTCCTCTTTGAGCAAACCGACCGCGTTCTGCAATCTGTCGGAGCGCAAGGAGTTGGAGCAAACCAGCTCGGCAAAGAGCGCGCTGTTGTGCGCAGGCGACATCTGCTCTGGCTTCATGTCGTACAGCGTCACCGCCTGTCCGCGGCTGACCAGCTGCCAGGCGGCCTCGCAGCCGGCCAGGCCGGCGCCGATGACCTTGACGCGATGCTTAGTCATTGTCCTCGTCTTCAGCGGGTTCATAGTCCTCCCGGTGGCGGCAGGTCTCGCTGGAGCACAGCAGCAGGGAGCCAGCCTTGCGGTACTTCATGGTCATATAGCTGCCACAGACCGGACAGGGCTTGCTGACCGGGCGCTCCCAGGAGACGAAGTCGCAGTCAGGGTAGCGATCACAGCCGTAGAACTTGCGGCCCTTCTTGCTTGTCTTTTCCAGCAGCTGGCCGCCGCAGCTGGGGCAGGCGACGCCGATATGGATCAGGATAGGCAGCGTATTGCGGCACTCGGGAAAGTTGGGGCAGGCCAGGAAGCGGCCAAAGCGGCCATTCTTGTACACCATGGTGGCGCCGCACTTGTCGCAGATCACATCGCTCTTCTCGTCTTCAATGACGATCTTCTCGATGTCCTGCTCCGCCTTCTCCAGCATCTTCTCAAAGGGCGGATAAAACTGGCGCAGCACATCCTTCCAGGGCTTCTCGCCGGCTTCCACGCTGTCGAGCTCATCTTCCATGCGGGCGGTAAAGTCGGTATCCACAATGGTCTCAAAGTACTCACCCATCAGGCCGTTGACCATGCGGCCAAGCTCAGTGGGATAGAGGCGCTTCTTCTCGCGGGAGACATAGCCCCTGGCAATGATGGTCGACACTGTAGGCGCATAGGTGGAGGGGCGGCCGATGCCCAGCTCCTCCAGCGCCTTGACCAGTGAGGCCTCGGTATAGCGGGTGGGCGGCTGGGTAAAGTGCTGCTCCTTGCTGACCTCTTTGAGCTTGACCGCCTCGCCTTCCTTGAGGCTGGGCAGCTTACTCTCCTGCTTTTCCTCCACCTCGTCGCTGCCCTCCTCGTAGATGGCAGTGAAGCCGGCAAAGGTCTTGTGCTCGCCATAGTAGCGCAGCAGGGTCTTGTTGCCTTCCATCTCGATGGTCAGCGTGTCGTAGCGCGCCTGGCTCATCTGGCTGGCCAGGAAGCGGTTGTAGATCAGACGATAGAGCGCCAGCTGATCGCGTGAGAGGTACTGCTTGATGCTCTCGGGCGTTCTCGCAGCCACCGTGGGGCGGATGGCCTCGTGGGCATCCTGCGCCTTGTTGCGACCCTTGTAGATATTGGGGGTCTTGGGCAGGTAGTCGGTGCCGTAGACATCGCCAATCTGCTGGCGTACGGTGCCAAGCGCGTCATCGCTGACCCGCACGGAGTCCGTTCTGATATAGGTGACCAGGCCCTGTGTGCCCTCTTTGCCCAGATCCACACCCTCGTAGAGGCCCTGCACCACCTGCATGGTCTTGGCGATGGTGAAGTTAAGCTTGCGCGAGGCCTCCTGCTGGAGTGTCGAGGTGGTAAAGGGCGGGGCCGGTGCCTTCTTGCGCTCCTTGCGCTTGAAGGACTTGACAGTATAGTCGGCAGCCTTGATCTGGCGCTCCGCCTTGTCTGCCTGCGCCTGGGAGGCGATGGCCGCTTTCTTGCCATCCAGATGGGTCAGCCTGGTCTTGAGGGCTATCTGCTTGCCTGCCTCGTCCTTGACCTGTACCTGGGCAAAGATATCCCAGTACTCCTCGGGCACGAAGGCCTCTATCTCTTCCTCCCGGCTGACGATCATGCCCGTCGCCACGCTCTGCACGCGGCCTGCGGACAGTCCCTTGCGCACCTTGGCCCAGAGCAGCGGGCTGATCTTATAGCCCACCAGGCGATCCAGCGCCCGGCGCGCCTGCTGCGCGTCCACCAGGTTCAGGTCGATCTGCCTGGGCGCCTTGATGGCGGCGGTGACGGCGGACTTGGTGATCTCATGAAAGGCAACGCGCTTGGCCTGCTTGGGATCCAGCTTCAGGGCCTGCGCCAAGTGCCAGGAGATGGCCTCGCCCTCCCTGTCCGGGTCTGTGGCCAGGTAGACCTCGGTGGAGGCCTTGGCCTGCTTGCGCAGCTTGGCCAGTATATCTCCCTTGCCGTGGATGGTGATATAACTCATATCATAGTCATTGTCGGTGTCCACACCGATGCGCGACTTTGGCAGGTCACGGACATGGCCTTGTGAGGCCTCCACTTTATAGCCCCGGCCCAGGAACTTTTCCAGGGTATGCGCCTTGGCGGGTGATTCTACGATAACCAGTTTTTGTTTGACGGGCACGCCTAATCCTCCAGTTCATGACGATGCGCGCGGTTTGGCGCGCATCACAAATCATATATCCCCTTTTGTTTGTTTGTCAACCGAGTGCATCAACGCGAACGCTTCAGCATCCGCCCGGGCAGCAATTCCGCCAGGCCATCCATCTCCAGCATCGTGACCTCCTGGCTCAGTTGCGCCACATCCAGACCTGTAATCGCCATCAGCTCGTCAAAGCCTCTGGGCTCGTCCGACAGCGCCTCCATGATGCGCCGCTGCATGACGCTTAGCTCGCTTAGGTCAAGCTGCATCTGCTGAGGCTCTATGATCTGCGCAGACCAGCCCATGTCATCCAATATGTCCCTGGCGCTGGTGCAGAGCCTGGCGCCGTCTCGTATCATCTGATGGGGTATCAGGGAGCCCGGCGCCTCCACATCACCCGGCAGGGCAAAGACCTCCCGTCCCTGTTCCAGCGCGTGGCCCACGGTGATCAAAGTGCCGGATTTTTCCCTGGCCTCCACAATCAATAGGCCCTGCGCCAGGCCGGACACAATGCGGTTGCGCACCGGGAAATGAAAGGCCAGGGGCTCGGCCGCGGGCGGCAGCTCACTGATGACAGCGCCGCCGGAGGCAACTATCTGTTCAGCCAGCGCCTTGTTCTCCTGTGGGTAGATGTTGCTAAGCCCCGAGCCCAGCACCGCGATGGTGCGGCCGCCAGCCTCCAGCGCGCCCTTGTGCGCGGCTGTGTCGATGCCGCGCGCCAGGCCGGAGACGATGGTGACGCCCTCACGCGCCAGATCGCGCGCAATGGCAAAGGCTTGACTGCGGCCGTAGCGCGTCTCCCTACGGCTGCCCACGATGGCAATCGCGCGCTCACCCCTGGCACCCAGCCGCCCACGGTAGAACAGCACATCCGGCGCGTCAGGCAGGCTGGCCAGAGGGGCGGGATAGTCCTTCCC
>CAKTTM010000068.1 GCA_934615145.1 uncultured Clostridia bacterium
ATATTGTGCAGGAGGCCATAAATCAAGGCTATTTCCCCAGGGCCTCGGTGTCGGTGTTCACAGCGCGGGAGAATCTCTTCCGCTTTGCGCTGGGCGGCGTCAGGGAAGAGACGCTGTTTGACGTGGCCTCGCTGACCAAGATCGCGACCAGCACACAGGTGCTGCACTTCATCGATCAAGGCAGATTGAAGCTGGACGACAGGATCGTCGACCTGCTGCCGGACTTGCTGGGGAGTGTTGAGCTTAAAGAGCGCCTCAAGGACGTGACCATCCAGCGCCTGTTGCTGCATACCTCCAGCCTGCCGGACTGGTACCCCACCTATGCCGATGGCAGGGATTTTCCCGTGATGATGAAGGCGGCCATCTTCAGCATGCCCCCGGTGGAGGGCATGGAATACAGCGATCTCAACTTCATGCTGCTGGGCAAGCTGCTGGAGCGGCTGTCCGGCCTGCCGCTGGATCAATGCCTGCAGCAGCATCTGGTCAAGCCACTCAATTTGGGGCAGATGTGCTACTGTCCGGATGAAGGTCAAGACATCGCGCCCTCCAGCTATGGCAACCCCATCGAGGAAAATATGAGCCGGGAGAAGGGCCTGGGCTTTGAACGCTGGCGCCCGCATGAGCCGCTGGTTGGTCAGGTGAATGACGGCAATGCCTGGTATTACTTTGGCGGCGTGGCCGGGCACGCGGGCATCTTTGCCAACAGCCTGGCCTATGAGCGCCTGGCGCAGCACTATATGCGCACGGATTCGGCCCTGCTGCTCAAATCCATGCAGGAGCTGGCGCCCACCCGCGGCCTGGGATGGCAGGTGAATGACCTGTATCCCCATGGCTGCGGGCACACCGGCTTCACCGGCACCAGCATATTCCTGTCCCGTGAGAAGGATATAGGCTGCGTGCTGCTGGCCAACCGCCTGTTCTACCGGCATAGCAATGAGCATAGCACCCACGACATACGCCGGGCGCTGCATCGGGCGCTGGTGGAAGGCTGAGCATAAGGCATCCGGATGGGATGCTTGTGTATAAAACCCACGAGGAGGAAACCTATCCATGAAGAGAAGGCTGTCCCTGTTGCTGGCCCTGATGATGCTGCTGGCGGTACTGCCCGCGATGGCGACGGAGGCCAAGGTGCTCAAATACGGCACCGACGCCGAGCCCATCGGCTTTGACCCGCATACCACGCCCGCTCAGGCCTCGATTCGCATCATGTCCCAGATCTATGAGACGCTGGTGGACATGGATGATGATTTGAAGGTCATCCCGCGCCTGGCGGAAAGCTGGGAGCAGCCCGACGATGTGACCTATATCTTCCACCTGCGCAAGGGCGTCAAGTTCCACAGCGGGCGCGAGATGAAGGCCGAGGATGTCAAGTACAGCTTTGAGCGCATTTTGGACAAGGATCTGGGCGCGCTTGGCAACTCCGCCAGCTATGCCGGCTATATTGAGACCGTGGAAGTCATTGACGAGTATTCGGTCAAGATGACGCTCTCACAGATCAACGCGCCCTTCCTGGCCTCGATGAGTAGCATCTATTGCTCTATCGTGGACAAAGAAGCGGTGGAAAAGCACGGCGACCTGCTGCGCGCCGACGGCGGCACGGGCCCCTTTGTGCTGGGCGAGTGGGTGCCGGACAACTATGTGACGGTCAACTACTTCCCGGATTACTGGCGAGAAGGCCATACCTTTGACCGGATCGAGTACTATGTGATCTCCGACAGCTCAGCCCGCCTCAGCGCCTTGCGCACGGGCGAAGTGCAGCTGATCTTTGGCACCAGCGCCATGCTGGCCCTGGCCGAAGGCGCGCAGAACGTGACCACATACAAGGTGCGCACCCGCAACTACACCACGCTGTGCCTCAACCTCAACATGAAAGAGCTCTCCGACATCCGGGTGCGTCAGGCAATTTCGCTGGCGATGAACCGTCAGGAGATCATCGACCTGGCCTACGACGGCGAGGCCGAGATCTCGGGCTTTGCGCCGCCGGCGATGGGCCACTGGGCGGTGGATGTGACCAAT
The DNA here is from genome assembly GCA_934615145.1 of uncultured Clostridia bacterium. Classification (GTDB taxonomy): domain Bacteria; phylum Bacillota; class Clostridia; order Christensenellales; family Aristaeellaceae; genus UBA1038. The sequence continues at coordinate 2,017 of CAKTTM010000068.1, forward strand.
CATCCGTTGTATCAGCAGGACATTGAGAAGGCCAAGCAGCTGATGGCAGAGGCCGGCTATCCCAATGGCTTTGAGGCCGAGTGCACGGTGGGCCTGTATGACACCATCCGTAACTCCGGCACCGTCATCCAGCAGCAGCTGGCCGCCATCGGCATCAAGCTGACGGTACAGAACAAGGAAAACGCACAGTATGTTGATGACTGGAAGGCGCATAACTTTGAGATGATGGTCTGCCAAAATGGCGCGGGCAGCGATCCCAACCGCGCGGTGGCCTTCTTCTTCTCCACCAATGGCGCGGCCAACATTGCCGAGTACTCCAACGCCCGTGTGGACGAGCTGTGTGAGCTGGGCGCCGGCACCACCGATGTGGCCAAGCGTGAGGAATACTACACAGAAGCCATCAACATCATCCTGGACGAGTGCCCCAATGTCACCTTTGCCAGCCCCTATGACTACTACTTCTCCACCAGCAACCTCAAGGGCTTTGTGCCCACTGTCAACAACAGCGGCGACTTCCGCGGCGTGTCCCTGGAGTAGCCTGATTCTCTGCGGCAGGCGCAGGCTTGATGCCCTGCGCCTGCTTGCCTTGTGACCTGGAGGGGGCATGAAGAGTTATATCCTCAGGCGGGTGCTCACCCTGATCCCAGTGCTGCTGGGCATCAGCATCGCCATCTTTCTGATCATGCAGCTGATACCCGGCGATGTGGTCAGCGGCATCCTGGGCATCGAAGAGACGCCCGAGCTGCGCGAAATGTGGGAGCGCAAACTGGGTATAGATAGGCCGCTGCCAGCACAGTACTTTAGCTGGATCAGCGGCGCGGTCAGGGGCGACTTTGGTGAGTCCTTCCGCACCAGCGCGCCAGTCTTCCCGGAGATCATCAGCCGCTTTAAGATCTCGGGGGAGCTGGCCATCGTGGCCTGCATTGTGGCCTGGCTGATCGCCTTCCCGCTTGGGATATTGTCAGCACTCAGGCGCAACAGCCTGGTCGACCGCATTGTGCGTATCATCGGCTTGCTAGGTGTTTCGGTGCCCAGCTTTGCCACCGCCACCTTGCTGATACTCTTTATGGCGACTGTCTTTGGCTACTATTCGCCCATCAAGTATGTCTCCTTCTTTGAAAACCCGATCAAGAACCTGGAGATCATGCTGTTTCCAGCCATCGTGATGGGCGGCAGCATGGCGGGCTCTGTCATGCGCATGACCAGGTCCTCGGTGTTGGAGGTGCTGCGGCAGGACTTTATCAAGGCGGTGCGCTCCAAGGGCGCGCCTGAGCGCGTGACCATCGGCCGCCACGCCTTTCGCAATGCCAGCATCCCCATCGTGACATTGGTGGGCATGCAGATAGGCATCCTGATGGGCGGCACCGTGGTCATCGAGCAGATATTCTCCATCCCGGGCCTTGGGCAATACCTGCTCACCGGCATCTTTCAGCGTGACTTCCCGGTCGTGCAGGGCAGCGTGCTCTTCATGGCCTTCATCTATGTGGTGGTCAATCTCCTGGTGGATATCTTGTACACCTATATTGACCCGCGGATCACCTACAGTTAGAGGGGGAGCAGATGACACAAGCAAGCAAGGCGACCCCCACAGCCCGGCGCCTGCCGGGCGATGAGAGCCTGCTCAGGCAGCTGCTGAGCGATCCGCTTGGCCGCTGGGGCTTTATCGGCATCTCCTTCATCGTGCTGCTGGCCATTCTGGCGCCGGTGCTAGCGCGCTATGATGTGGCGCAGATACATGCCAAGCAGCGGCTGACGGCACCTGGCGCCCAGTTCTGGTTTGGCACGGACAACTTTGGCCGCGACATCTTCAGCCGCATCGTCTATGGCGCCAGGGTCTCACTGATCGTTGGGCTGATATCGGTCAGCATCGCGGCCGGCCTTGGCTATGTGCTGGGCCTGCTGGCGGGCTATTTTGAGGGCAGGGTGGAAAGCGGCATCATGATGGTGATGGATATCATCTTCGCCTTTCCCTCCATCCTGCTGGCGCTGCTGATCGTGGCTGTGCTTGGCACCAGCCTGGTCAACACCATGATAGCCATCGGCATCGTCAATATCCCCGTCTTTGCCCGTACGGTGCGAGCCTCCGTCAAGTCCATCAAGTCCTCTGACTTTGTGGCCAACGCCCGCTCCATCGGGCTGAAAAACGGCGCCATCCTGATGCGCCATATCACCCCCAATTCCTTAGCGCCCTTTACCGTGCAGGCCACCCTGGCGCTCTCCGGCGCCATCCTGACGGAGGCCACGATGAGCTTTCTGGGCCTGGGCATACAGCCGCCCTCGCCCAGCTGGGGCAGCATGCTGTCAGAATCCCGGGCTTACATGGAGCGCGCGCCATGGATGGTACTCTTCCCAGCCTTTTTTATCATCATCACCATCCTGTCCTTTAACATACTGGGCGATGCGCTGCGGGATGTGCTGGATCCCAAGCTGAAGCTGTGAGGGGGCTGTGATGGACAATCTGCTGGAAATCAAAGACCTTCAAATCGCCACCCTGAGGGGCAGGGACAGCGTGCTGCTGCTGGACAAAGTAAGCCTCAACATCGGCCGCAGGCAAAACCTGGGCATCGTGGGGGAGTCTGGCTGCGGCAAGAGCATCACCGCCAGCGCCCTGCTGCAGCTGCTGCCCTACCCACTCTCGGTCACACAGGGCAGCGCCCGCTTTGACTCGAGCCTGATGGGTGAAGTCGATCTGCTGGGGTTGCCGTCGGATGACATCAGGCGCCTGCGCGGCCGGGAGATTGCCATGGTCTTTCAGGAGCCCATGACATCGCTGGATCCCATCTTTACCATCGAGAGTCAGATGTTTGAGGCTCTGCAGTTTCATTTTCCAGGACTGGGGCAGCGTGAGATGCGCGAGCGCTGCCAGCATATGCTGGCCAAGGTCAATATCCCCAGGGCGGATCAGACGCTGGCCTCTTACCCGCATCAGCTTTCCGGCGGGCAGCTGCAGCGCATCCTGATCGCCATTGCACTGCTCAACAGCCCGCGGCTGCTGATCGCAGACGAGCCCACCACCGCCCTTGATGTGACCATACAGGCCCAGATACTGGATTTGATGAACGAGCTGCGTGAAGCGCACGACGCCTCCATCGTTATGATCACACACGATCTGGGCGTCATTGCAGAGACCAGCGAACATGTGGCGGTCTTTTACGCTGGCCATGTGGTGGAAGAAGCGCCAGTGGCGGAGCTCTTCCACCATCCCCAGCACCCCTATACCCGCGGCCTGCTCAAGGCCATCCGCTCCCTGGATGGCGATCCGGAGCATCTCTACGCCATCCCGGGCATCGTGCCGGCCGGTGGTCAGTGGGAGGGGCACTGCCGCTTTGCCGCGCGCTGCGACCAGCGGATGCCGATGTGCCTCACGGCCCAGCCTGCCCTGGTTGAGCTGGCGCCGGGGCACCTGTGCCGCTGTTTCCTGCACTCACAGGAGGTGGAGGCATGAGCGAGTTTCTGTTGGATGTGCGCCAGCTCAAAACTTACTTTCCCATCAAGGCAGGGCTCATGCGCCGCACGGTGGGCCATGTGCGCGCGGTGGAGGATGTATCCTTTGCCATCCGGCCGCGCGAGGTCTTTGGCCTGGTAGGCGAATCGGGCTGCGGTAAGAGCACCACAGGCAAGAGCATCGTACGCCTGATCGAGCCCACGGCGGGGCAGGTCTTCTTTGACGGGCAGGATATTGCCGCCCTGTCGCCCGAGCAGATGCGCGGCATGCGCCGAGACATGCCCTTCATCTTCCAGAACCCCTACAGCAGCCTTAATCCCAGGATGAATGTGTGGCAGCTGCTCTCTGAGCCGCTGCGCACCAACTTTGACCTGCCCAAGGATGAGCTGCGCGACAGGGTGGCGCAGATGATGGAGCGCATCGGCATGACGCCGGATCAGATGGGCCGCTATCCACATCAGTTTTCCGGCGGGCAAAAGCAGCGTATCTCCATCGCGCGCGCCTTGATCACCAAGCCGCGCTTCGTGGTGGCCGATGAGCCGCTGTCGGCGCTGGATGTTTCCATCCAGGCGCAGATACTCAAATTGCTGATCGCATTGCAGCAGGAGATGCAGCTGTCTCTTGTCTTTATTTCTCATGATCTCAATGTAGTGCGCTTTATCAGCAACCGGGTGGCCGTCATGTACCTGGGCTCCATCATGGAGCTGGGGGAGACCCAGGCGCTTTACCGCCGCCCGCGCCATCCCTACACCCGCGCGCTGCTCAGCGCCGTGCCCTCGCACGACCCGCTGAACAAGAAGCGCCGCGAGGTGCTGGGCGGCGATGTGCCCAACCCCGCGGATCCGCCCAGCGGCTGTCCCTTCCATCCCCGCTGCGCCTATGCGGATAAATTGTGCAGGGAAGTCAAACCCCAACTGATCAGGGATGGGGAGGGCAGGGAGATCGCCTGCCACCATCCGGTGGAGGATTAGTATGGCCTATTACATTGGACTCATCAGCGGCACCTCCCTGGACGGCTGCGACGCGGCGCTGATACGCTGCGAGGGGGAAAAGACCAGCCTGGTACACTATCTCTGCCTGCCGATGACGCAGGACATGCGCCAGAAGGTACTGGATGCCTGTTCGCTGGACAAGTCCAGCGTCAGGCTGATCTGCAGCCTCAATGTGGAGATGGGGCACTGGTTTGCCCAGGCGGCCAGGCAGCTGATACAGGAGGCGGGCATCAGCGCCGATCAGATCGCCTGCATCGGCTCACATGGTCAGACGGTCTATCATATTCCCTTTGAGGAGGAGGCCTTCGTGCCCTCCACGCTTCAGATTGGCGAGCCTGCCGTCATCGCCTGGGAGACTGGCATACCTGTGGTCAGCGCCATGCGCGCCATGGACATGGCGGCGGGCGGTCAGGGCGCGCCCTTGGTACCTTACTCGGAGTACTTGCTCTATCGCGGGCCGGAGGCCATCGCGCTGCAGAACCTGGGCGGCATCGGCAATGTGACGGTGCTTCCGGCCAATTGCGCGCCGGAGGATGTCTTCGCCTTTGATACTGGCCCCGCCAACATGATCATGGACGCGCTGAGCAAACATTTCTTTGATCAGGACTATGATCAGGGCGGCAAGCTGGCCGCCCAGGGGCAGGTCAACGAGGCGCTGCTGAGCCAGTGGATGGCCATCCCCTATGTGGATGCCAAGCCGCCCAAGAGCACCGGGCGTGAGCTCTACGGCCAGCAGTTTGTGGACTTGCAGATCGCGGCCCATCCGCAGATCAGCGGGTATGATTTCATCGCCACGGCCGCCATGTACACCGCAGCCACCATGCAGCGCAACTATGAGCTCTATGTCTTCCCGCGCTGTCAGGTCAAGCGCATCGTGCTGGGCGGCGGCGGCGCGCACAATGACACCCTGCGCCGCTTCATCCAGCAGCGCTTCCCGCAGCAGCAGGTGCTGACACAGGAGGACCTGGGCTGGAGCTCGGACGCCAAGGAGGCGGTGGCCTTCGCGCTAATCGCCAGAGAGACCATGGCACAGCGGCCAGGCAACCTGCCCAGCGCCACCGGCGCCAGCCGCCTGGTGCCGCTGGGGGCCATTACCTATCCACCCCGGTGATCATTATAAAGAGAAGAGGACAATACGATGCCTGACATGCTGGTCAAACTCTATGAACTGCCGGACTCAAGCGCGCTCTACCGCGAGATTGCCGATCAGGGCATTATCCTAAAGCGCGCCCTGGCGCCTGAGCTGCACCGTGCCACTGCCTTCGCGCGTGAGCACTTCTCTGAGGCCTGGGCCTCTGAGGTGGCCTGTGCTTTTGTCAATCAGCCGGTCAGCTGCTATCTGGCCATCGATCAGAAGGAGATCGTAGGTTTTTCCTGTGTGGAGAGCACCTGCAAGGCCTTCTTTGGCCCCACCGGTGTGCTGCCTGCGTATCGAGGTCGCAAGATCGGCCATGCGCTGCTGATGCTGGCGCTGGAGCATCTGCGGGACATTGGCTATGCCTATGCCATCATCGGCGGTGCCGGGCCAGTGGCCTTCTATGAGAAGTCCTGCGGCGCCACCGTGATAGAAGGCAGCGTGCCAGGCATCTACGCCAACCTGCAGATCTGAGTGGCAAGCGGGCATGCGCGGCGTTCCGGTTTTGGTTGCCTGACTTTATCAGGGGACCAGGAGCAAGGGAGGATCGACCTTGCACATTGATGATTACATCAGGCTGTGCGCCAACATGAGCGGCGCGCAGCTTGACCGGCCATTCACGGGGAGCGATACACTGATCGCCCGCCATGCTCTAAGCCGCAAATGGTTTGCCGCGCTGATGCTGGATATGCGGCCACCCTTCGTCAATCTGAAGTGCACGCCGATTGAGGGCGATCTGCTCAGACAGAGTTTCGCCGGCATCAGGCCTGGTTATCATATGAATAAACAGCACTGGATCAGCGTCAGCTTTGACAGTGATGTGCCCTACGATCTGATCAGGCAGCTGACGATCAGAAGCTACGAACTTACCCAGCCTAAAAGGCCAAGAAGTAAGGATTTGAAATGAAGCTAAAGGACTTTCGAAAGCATCCTGAGATCAGCCAAGGCCGCAAGGCCCTGTACTACGGCGGCACAGCGCTGACAGCGCTGGGCCTTCTGATTTGCTTTGGCTCCATGTTGACACTGCTGCTGAGCTTTGGCGAGGACTTTGGCTTTGGCACGCCCCCTCA
>CAKTTM010000069.1 GCA_934615145.1 uncultured Clostridia bacterium
AGGGCGAGCGAGAGCCCAAGGCCCGCTGGCTGCTGGCGTTGCTGGGGCTTGGCAGCCTGGGGGCAGGCTACTGGCTATCGCTGAGCACGACGGCGCTCAGCGAGGAGAGCTTGCGCACCGGCAGCCCGATCAGCAGTTTCTTCATCGCTGTCCTCCTGGTCATCATCGGCACCTACCTGCTGTTCATGGCAGGCTCGGTGGCGGTGCTCAAGCTGATGAAGGCTAACAAGCGCTTTTACTATCATCCCACGCACTTTGGCGTGATAGGCGGCCTCATGCACCGCATGCAGCGCAACGCGGTGGGCCTGGCCAGCATCTGCATCCTCAGCACCATGGTGCTGGTGATGGTATCGGCCACCACCAGTCTGTTTGTGGGCAGAGAGGATCTGCTGGGCAGGATCTACGCGCACGACGCCATGATCTCGCTGTCCGCGAGGGAACTGCCCGATAATTTCGATGAGATGGCCATCGACAGCCTGCGGCAGACCGCCGCCGAGCCTGGCGGCAGCCTGCATGAGCTGTCGCATTATCGGCAGTTCGCCATCAATGTGTTGGCGCTGCCAGGGCAGGCGGGCTACGCCAGCGAGCGGGCGGTGCAGCAGTCCGGCATTGTGGAGCAGGGTGCCTTGCGCCTGCAGCTGGTGCCGGCCGAGGACTACCAGCGCTATCATCCGGATACACAGCTGCAAGCCGGACAGGGTTTGGCTTATGCCGTTGACCAGCAGCGCCTGCCTGAGAGCACAGCCATCAATGGCCATCAACTCAGCATCACCATGAGCCAGGAGCGCTTGGCGCCGCTGGACAGCTTCCTGACACTGGGCACAAGCGGCTTTACACTGGTGCTGCCCGAGGCAGACATCGCGGCCATTGTCAGCCTGGCGCCTGAAGCGGCAGATCATGCGGGCATGCCCCTGTCCTACACTCATGTTTATGCCTTTGACCACCAGGGGCTGGACAACCAGGGCGTGGCCCATCTGATGGACAAGGGGCAAAGCAGGCTGGCGGCACTGGTGGATATGGGTCGCCCTTCAGAAGGCAACTGGCTCAACACCTACTCGCGCAGCAAAGTGCTTGACCGCATCGATCTCAACGCCGTCTACGGCGGGCTGCTCTTTGTGTCAGTGCTGCTGGGCGGTCTGTTCATCATGGCCATGGTGCTGATCATCTACTACAAGCAGGTCTCCGAGGGCTATGAGGATCAGCAGAGCTATGCGATCCTCCAGCAGGTGGGGATGAGCCTGAGCGAGGTCAGGCGCTCCATCAGCCTGCAGGTGCTGATGGTCTTCTTCCTGCCGCTGATCACAGCGGGCCTGCACCTGCTGATGTCACAGCGCATCACCCTGGTGGTGCTGCAGCTGCTGGCCATGGGCAATCAGCGGCTGCTCACGCTGCTGTCCCTGATCACCTACTTGCTGTTCGCGTTGTTCTACACGCTGGTCTATCTTAAGACCACGCAGAGCTATTACCGCATTGTACGCGCAGGAAACGCGCAAGGGAGATAGAGATGAAGTACCGCAAGTTATTGATGATGATTATTTGCCTTATCATGGTCACCCTGCTCAGCGCTTGTGCGCTCAATATCTTTGGTCAGGAGATGCCCATCAAGCCCCTGCGGCTGGAGAATGAAACGGGTAAAGACTTCGCTATCATGGGCCTAATCTGGGATCAACATATACTGCTGTACCAAAGCCAATCAGCCTCCACCAGGCAGGCCGTCTTCCCAAAGGCACTGCTGGAGGGCGCAGACAGCCTCCGGTTAATTGGCATCACCAAGGAGCAGCAGTTATGGCTGTCTGCCCCGCTTGTGCTCAAGGGGCAGGAAACGCTGCACTTCAAGGCCGCCCAGCTACCGGGCAATGCCCTTCCTGTGGCGCTGGAACAGCTGCCATCACTCAAAGCCTGGCAACTGGCCGCTGATAAGCAGCAAATCACCGCCTCCTTCCAGGCGGATACCGGTCTATCCTATCGCATCTTTGTGCTGGGAAAGGGCGGCAGTTTGAGTCCCTCGGACTGGGGAAGCCACCAGGAAACTGTCTCCGCCTCCTGGGAGAAAGGCCGGGGGTTGCCGCGAGGCTGGCTGCTGCTGAAGGCAGAGTAGTCACTGCCCCGAATAGAGCGCTGGCAGCGGGGCTGAGCCATCTGCTATAATGGGGACAGCAAGCAAAGGGAGGCAGGCATGGACAAGCGGAGGATCGCAGTATTCGACTTTGACGGCACCTTGATCAAGGGCGACAGCATCGCAAGCTACGTGCTCTACGCGATGCAGCGGGGCTATCTGTCCTTTTTCGACCTGCCCTACCAGCTGATCAATGTCCGCCGCACTCTAAAAAACAGGATCAGCGACGAGCAGGGCAAATCAAACGCGCTGCGCTTTCTTGGCCGCATGACGCCAGCGCAGCAGGATGAGTTTAACCTGAGCTTTTGCCGCGACAAGCTGCTGCCCCGCCTCTACCCCAAGGGCGTCCAGCGCATGCACGAACATCAGGCCGATGGCGTGCATGTGCTGCTGCTGTCCGCCTCGCCGGACTGCTACATGAAGGACTGGCTGGGCCTGCTGCCCATCGATGGGGTGCTGGCCACCCCCACCAACGACCAGGGCCATGTCAGCCTGACGGTGCGCCATCACGAAAAGGTCAAGCGCATGCGGGAATGGGAGGCCGAGCAGGGCTTTGAAGTGGACTGGGTAAACAGCTGGGCCTACGGCGACAGCGCCACCGACCTGCCCGTGATGCAGATGACCGGCCATCCTGTGCTGGTCAACCCCAAGCCCGCCATGCAGGCCGAGGGCAAGGGCCTGCCGGTGGAGATCTGGCGGGAATAGGCGTCGCAAAAACGACAACAGAGGCAGCGCTTCACAAGTGCTGCCCCTGTTTTGTGTTGTTTCAAGCGGTCTGACAGTAGTGCGCGATGGCCTTGCTCATCAGCAGCGCTGTGCCCTCGCCAAACTGGTCGATGTTCTGCGTAAAGCGCTCGTCGCCCACATACATCTGGCCCAACCCTGCCAGTATCTCCTTGCTGCAGGGGTAGTGATGGGCGCTGATGAAATCCTGCCAGCGCCTGACCAGCGCCTGCACCTGCGGATCGGCGGGTGACAAGTCCCTGCTGTCGGCAAAGGCCTGGAAGATGGCGTCGCTTTCCCCCGCCAGCGCCAGGTCCTGCTCGTCCGTTCTCTGCTGCGCCTGGCTGGCCTGCCAGGCCTGGGTGTGGCCCCAGCGCTGCCTGGCCTCATCGGCATAGCGCTGCTTGGCCTCCTGAATGTCCTTGAGCTTTGTCTTGTGCTTGTTCATCTCTTCTCCTCCAATGCTGCTGTTGACCAGGGCGATCATGGCATCCAACTGCTGGCGCCTGAGCATCAGCAGTTGGCGGTGATCCTTGAGGGCGGCGGCGATGTCCTGATCAGAGCCTCTGAGCATGGCCTCGATGTCTTTGAGGGCGAAGCCCAGCTCTTTATAAAACAACAGCGCCTGCAGCCGCGAAAGTGCCGCGGCGTCATAGCGGCGGTAGCCCGCCTCCGACAGCTCGCTTGGCCTGACCAAGCCCATCCTGTCATAGAGCCTCAGCGCCCTGTGGCTGATCCCCAGCAGGGCCGCCACCTCACCAATGGACATCATCCTGTGCTCACCTCCTCAATGTCATGATAAAGCCTGACGCTGCGTCAGGGTCAAGCCTTTTCGCGCGGCAATCTTGGCATAGGAAAAGCGCCCCGGCCATGCCGAAGCGCTTTGTGCGAACCTTGTCAGTTGCGGATGGACCCATCCTTGATCTTGGCAGCCTTGCCCTGTAGGCCACGCAGATAGTACAGCTTCGCGCGGCGCACTTTGCCCTTGCGCACGACCTCGATGCGGTCAACACGCGGGGAGTGCAGCGGGAAGGTACGCTCGACACCGATGCCGTAGCTCATGCGGCGCACGGTAAAGGTCTCACGGCTGGAGCCACCGCGCCTGGCGATGACAGTGCCTTCGAAAGCCTGCAGACGCTCGCGGCTGCCTTCGACGACCTTGACGAAGACGCGCAGTGTGTCACCGATGCCAAACTCAGGCCGGTCGGTGCGCAGCTGTGCCGCCTCAATAGAACGAATCAATTCACTCATGGGATTTCCTCCTTCCATCATAGACGTTCGTGCAGGGTACTGTCACCCTCAGAGGACCGCCCGTTGTCACAAAGCTAATCTTAGCACAGAAGCCTTCGGCTGGCAAGTGTTTTTTCTCCGCCGCGGCGTCTTACCGCTCTACATCAGCTTCTTACGGCGGAATACCCAAAGGATCAGCGCCGTTAAGGCCAGGCTGATGGCAAAGAGCATGGGGTAGGCCCAGGGCCAATCCAGCTCCGGCATGTGCTTGAAGTTCATGCCGTACCAGCCCACGATCAGCGTCAGTGGGGAAAAGATGGCGGTCAGCACAGTGAAGAGCTTCATGACATTGTTGAGCACATAGTTGAGCTCCGCGTCCAGCGCCTCCCGCAGGTGCACCAGGTTTTCGCTCTTGAGCTGCGCGGCGTTCGACAGGCGCTCGGCCTTGCCGATGAAGATGCGGAAATAGTGCAGGTTGTGCTCGTCAAAGAGCTCATTCTCGTTTTCGTGCAGCTCCTCGCCGATGTCGATGAGCTGCTCGTAGTAGTTGTGCACCAGCATCACCCGCTGGCGCAGGCTGTAGATGGTGCGGTTGAGCGCCTTGTCCACCTTGCCGTCCACCAGCTGGGCCTCCAGGCTGATCATCCGATGATCCAGCTCTTCCATCATCTTGCCGCCGCCTGTCAGAAAGCGCTCCAGGATGCCGAAGATGAACTTCTCCAGCGTCGCGTTCTTCTGATAGCGCTGGACAACGCCGTCAAACAGCCGCCTGGCGCTGCCGTCCGCGTCCTCCATCTTGACCAGTATGAAGGCACCGCGCAGCACCACAAAGAGCAGCTGATCGCGGTCGCCATCCAGGTCTTCGAGGTTCAGGATATTGATCAGCCCCACGCTGGAATCCTCAAAGACATCCACCGAGTTGCGCAGCCGGCTGGTATCGGCGGACAGCTCGCTGATAACGCTCAGGTCCACGCCCAGCCGCGGGCTGTAGCGCCTAAACTCATCCATGCTGAGGTAGCAGATCAGCGGCTGGGCCTGCCCCAGTTGATCGGGCTCAATGGGCAGTATCTGATGCTCCCTGATCTGATAAAAGGCTTCCTCGGGCTTATCCATCTGCCACACCTCCGGCTATTGTCAGGCCCATCATAGCATGATTTCAGGGCGCGAAAAAGGGCCGCAGCGGCTGCCGCGACCCTGGATTGCCCACTTCGTCAGCCTTAAGCCTTCTCCGGCTTCTCGCCGATGGAGAGGATGAAGTTGAGGATGATGCCCAGGATCGCAGCGCCGGCGACAGCGGGCACATTCAGGCCAAACATGTTGATGTTGCCGCCAAAGGCATAGTTGACGCCCAGGCCAAAGGTCATGATGGTGGCGATGACAGCGATGTTCTTGGAGTCAAACATCGAGGTCTTCTTGTCGATCAGTATCGCGATGCCCTGCGCGGCGATGGCGCCGAACAGATAGATCTCAAGCCCGCCGATGACCGCCAGCGGGATGCCGTAGATTACCTTAATCAGCGGCGTAAAGCAGCTGATCAGCATGGCGATGACGCCGGCCGCCGCCATCACGGGCACTGAGAACACGCGGGTGATGGCCATGGTGGAGATGTTCTCGCCATAGTTGGTGCCGGCAGGGCCGCCCACCACGCCGCTGATCATATCGCAGATGCCGTCGCCGATCAGGTTGCGGTCAAGCAGCTTTTCAATGCCGTAGGAGGGCTTGCCTTTGCGGCGGGCCAGGTCATCGACATAGATGTCCAGCTGGTAGATATGCGCGGTGGACTCAGGGATAGTGGCAATGGCGATGGGCATGATGGCCGCCACCGCCGCCCAGCTCACCCGCGGCAGGGTGAAGGCGGGCAGGGCGAAGATGCTGCCGTCGCCCAGCTTCCATGTGCTGGCGTCCAGCGCCGCCTGGGAGATGCTGCGAAAACCATTGTCGCCGCCCAGCAGATAGATCAGCGCCGCCGCCACACAGCCGGTCAGCGCGCCCAGCAGCAGGGGCAGCTGGCCCAGAAAGCCCTTGAGCTTGCGGCTGTAGATGACGGTGGACAGCAGGGTGACCAGCGATATAATCCAGATCATCTGGCTCTGCCCTGCCTGGGGCGCAGCATCCTGCATGGCATTGCCGGCCAGCGTCAGACCGATAATCATAGCGACCGGCCCTGTCACGCTGGCGGGCAGTATCTTTTCCACGATGCGCATGCCGCCCCAGCGCACCAGCAGGCCTGCAGCGATGGAGATGAGGCCGGAGAAGATGATGCCAAACTGCGCGTAGCTGATCAGCTCTGGCGGCAGGATGCCGGTGGCCTGGAAGGCCGCGATCTGCTCGGGCATGCCCTGGGCCGCCACCATGGAGGCGATGGCCGTCAGATAGGCAAAGGAGCTGCCATAGTACATGGGGATCTTGCGGCCGGTGATCAGGATGAAGCACAGCGTGGCCAGGCCGCTGGCGAAGATGGTGGTGGACACCTGAAAGCCGGTGATGAGCGCCACGGTGACGGTGGCGGGGAACATGACGATCACCTGCTGCAGGGCGTAGAGGATCAGTTTGCCCGTAGACGGCCTCTCGTCTGGCAAGTAGCCCAGAACCTTTGCCTGTTCTGCCATGGGGGTCTCCTTTCGTGCTGGCGGGGTGGGGTCGCGGCCTAAAAAAAGCCGCCCTGGAAAGCGGACGGCGCTGTGGCAGCTGTGTATCCATGAACAGCTTGATCATCGCCGTACTGGAACCTGCGGAATCGTAGCACAGCAGGCCCTGCCTGTCAACGGCATTTTGGCGAAGATGCGAATATTTTTTGTGTGTATGGCGAGAATGTTCGCCATTAGGAGGAAACGCGAACAAAGCCCCGACACCGCTCTGACGCGGCAGGCTTATTCCCCCGCCGTGACCACCTTGATCAGGTTGGTGCGCCCGGCCAGGCGCAGCGGGACACCGGCGGTCAGTACGCACAGGTCGCCCTTTTCGATCAGCCCGGTGAGCAGGGAGGCATGCACCGCCTGGTCAAAGAGCACATCGGTCACCTGCTCCTCGCCGATGGTGACGGGTATGACGCCCCAGCTCAGGCTCAGCTGGCGGTAGGTGGCGGCGTCGGGCGTGCAGGCGATGATGGGCATCTCAGGCCGGAAGCGGCTGATCATCTTGGCCGTGGTGCCCGACTTGGTCACCGAGATGATGGCCTTGGCGTGCATATTGTAGGCGATCAGGCAGGTGGCGTGGCTGATGGCGTCGGTGATGGTGTTCAGCCCGCTCTCCAGCATCGAGCGCTCGTAGAAGCGCTTGCCGTAGTTGATGTCGTTCTCGGCGCGCTCGGCGATGCGGGCCATGGTGGCCACCGCCTCCACAGGGTACTCGCCGCTGGCCGTCTCGCCAGAGAGCATGATGGCGCTGGTGCCATCGTAGATGGCGTTGGCCACGTCGGTGATCTCGGCCCTAGTGGGGCGCGGGTGATGCACCATGGACTCCAGCATCTGGGTGGCGGTGATCACCTGGCGGCCGGCCATGGTGGTGGCGCGGATGATGCGCTTTTGCAGCACCGGTATCTCTTCAAAGGGGATCTCCACCCCCATGTCGCCTCTGGCGATCATGACGGCGTCTGAGGCCTCGATGATCTCGTTGATATGATCCACGCCCTGGGCGTTCTCGATCTTGGAGATGATGCGCACATGCTTGCCGCCATTGTCGTCCAGCAGCTTGCGCATAGCGTCCACATCGGCCCGGCTGCGCACGAAGGAGGCGGCCACATAGTCAAAGCCGGTGCGGATGCCAAAGAGCACATCCTCCCTGTCCTGCTCGCTGATATAGGGCATGGAAAAGTGCACGCCGGGCACATTGACGCCTTTGCGGTTGGAGATCTGGCCATCGGACATCACGCGGGTGAATATGTCGGTATCGTTCTTGCCTTCTACGCGCAGCTCCACCAGGCCGTCGTCGATCAGGATGCGGGTGTTGTCGCCCAGATCCTGCGGCAGGCGGTCATAGCTGATGCCTACGATGTTCTGATCGCCCGGCACATCGCGGGTGGTCAGCGTGAAGGCGTCGCCGGTATGCAGCGTCACCGGGCCATTGGCAAAGGTCTTGAGCCTGATCTCTGGCCCCTTGGTGTCCAGCAGGGTGGCCAGCGGTATGCCCAGCTCATTGCGCACGCGGCTGACCAGCTTGAAGGTCGCCAGGTGCGTTTCATGGCTGCCGTGGGAAAAGTTGAAGCGGGCCACATTCATACCGTTCTGGGCCAGGGCCTTGATCAGTTCATAGGTGTTTGACGCAGGGCCAAGGGTACAAACGATTTTAGTCTTTCTCATGCTGCTGACATCCTCTTTCCGGCGGAGGCCTGGGCGGCCTGAAGGCAGGCCAACCTCCATCAATTATATATTGCCCCTCGTTTAGCGGCTTGTCAAGCAAGCGGATGTGAAATGATGGTCAAAACTGATCAGAAAAAGAGCACCGCCAGGCCCGCCACCGTCATC
>CAKTTM010000070.1 GCA_934615145.1 uncultured Clostridia bacterium
GTGTTGTAACAGACGCTCCCCGACAGGTTATGAAGTTAGTGCCGAAAGCTCAGTCGTCGCCGCCCGGCGCTCGCGGATGCTAAATCACCAGGTGATAGTATCTGGATCTGCCGAAAAGCCGACCACGCCCTTCAAGTCCGCGATCAACTGCACATCCTCTGGCGTCAGCTCAAAGTCGAAGACCTGGGCGTTCTCCTGGATGCGCGCGGGGGTGACGGACTTGGGCAGCGGCAAGTAGCCGCGCTGCAGGCTCCAGCGGATGGCGATCTGCGCGATGGACTTGCCGTACTTGCGGGCCAGTTCCTTCATCTGGGGCACTTCCATCACCTTGCCCACGCCCAGCGGGCTGTAGGCCTCCAGCAGCATGCCCTTCTCGCGGCTGTAGTCCACCACCTCGTCCTGGGTATCGCCAGGCGCCAGGCGGATCTGGTTGACCATGGGGGCGACGGTGGCGGTCTTCAATAGGGCTTCGATGTGGTGGGGGTGGAAATTGCTGATGCCCACCGCGCGCAGCTTCTCCTCCTGGTAGAGCGTCTCAAAGGCGCGCCAGGTCTCGGCGTTCTGCTGCTCCCAGTCATCCTTGAACATCACCGGCCGCGGCCAGTGGATCAAAAAGAGATCCATGTAGTCGGTCTGCAGCCGGTCCAGGCTCGCCTGGAAGGCATCGAGCGTCTGCTGATAGCCGCGGATGTTGTTGCCCAGCTTTGAGGTAATGAAGACCTCGCTGCGGCTCAGGCCGCTGTCTTTCACGGCCTGGCCCACGCTTGCCTCATTGGCATAGCCCTGGGCGGTGTCGATATGGCGGTAGCCGGCCTCCAGCGCCGCCAGCACAGACTTGCGGGCCTCCTCGCCCTCCTCTACCTGCCAGGTGCCAAAGCCTATGCAGGGGATCTGGACGCCATTTGCCAGGATATAGGGATCGGTCAATGATTTCATGGTCGTGCTCCTTTGCGCGTATTGAGGCTCTAAGCCATATACATAGATGATAACCGCAAGGACGAGGGCTTAGTCATATACCAGAGATGCCGTTTGTTCGCGTAAGGCTTACTCGACAAAAAACTAACGCTTGACGCCTCCTTTTCTAATGTGGTAAGAAAGACCGGAAAGAATGACAGATATAGAGGGAAGGAGGTCACTCACTTCATATTTCCGGACACGCCTTGGGTTTACTAAGGCATTTTACGCCTGCCTAAAGGCTGCCCAAATGCCTACCTTAGAAAAGTGTGGAGGGAAGAACAGATCATGAACATCATCGTGGCAATCAAACAGGTGCCAGAGACCAGCAATGTCAAAATGGATCCGGTAACGGGAACCATGATTCGCGAAGGCGTCGAGAGCATCATCAACCCCTTGGATCTATACGCCATCGAGGCGGCAAACCAGCTCAAGGAAGCGCACGGCGGTAAGGTGACGGTGGTCACCATGGGGCCGATGAATGCTGAAAAGGCGCTCAAGGAAGCCATCGCCATGGGCTGCGACGACGCCGTGCTGATTTCAGACCGTGCCTTTGCCGGCGCAGACACCTGGAGCACCTCCTATGTGCTGGCCAAGGCCATCCAGGACATCGGCGCCTTTGATCTCATACTCTGTGGTGAGCGCGCCACCGACGGCGACACGGGCCAGGTGGGCCCCAACATCGCTGCCGCACTGGATGTGCCCATGGCTACCTATGTCAGCGAGATCGAGTCGGCCGACCCGGCCGCGGGCGAGCTGCTAGTCTGGCGTATGACGGAGTACGGCTACGAAAAGCTGCAGCTACCCCTGCCCGCTTTGCTGACAGTAGTCAAGGAGATCAGTTTCCCCAGGCTGCCCACCCTGCGAGGCAAGCAGCGCGCCCGCTCAGCGGACATCAAGGTGCTCAGTTCCGCCAACATGGAGGTGGAAAAGGACAAGATCGGCCTGAAGGGCTCCCCCACGCGCGTGATTAAGATCGAAACGCCCAAGGTTACCCGCGGCGGCACCATCGTCAAGCCTGCCGATGACAATGCCCTTGAGGAAGCGGTGGACAAGCTGATCGATTTCCTCAAAGTCAAAGAGATTATCTGAAGGAGGCAATGATGACACACCAAGGCGTATGGACCATCGCGGAAGCGCATGAAGGCAAACTGAGAACCGTATCATATGAGCTGCTGGCCCGCGGCCGCAAGTTGGCTGACGATCTGGGGCAGGAGCTGGTCTCTGTGCTCATCAGCGGCAAGGTGGAGGAAAGCGAGCTGCAACAGCTCATCGCCCGCGGCGCCGACCGCGTGCTGGTCGTTTTCGACGAATGGCTGGACAGCTTTATCGCTGAGACCTATTCCAATGTGCTGTGCGATCTGATCACCACCAGGCGGCCCGAGATCGTGCTGGCTGCTGCTACCTTCAATGGCCGCACACTGCTGCCCCACGCGGCGATGCGCCTGCATGTGGGCCTGACGGCCGACTGCACAGGCCTGGCCATCGACCCCACCACAAAGGATCTGCTGCAGACCAGGCCCGCCATCGGCGGCAACATACTGGCCACCATCAAGTCGCCCGATCATCGCCCGCAGATGGCGACGGTCAGGCCCAAGTCGACCAAGCCGCTGGAAAAGGACGCCTCGCGCCAGGGTGAGATCGAGTATGTACCCTTCCGCACCGCCTGGGTGGACAGCAGGGTGAAGAAGCTGGCCGTGCGCGTGGACAACGAGGAAGATGTCAACATCCAGGAGGCCGATGTGGTGGTCGCCGGTGGCCGCGGCATGAAGAAGGCAGAAAACTTTAAGCTGCTGCACACGCTGGCCAAGACCCTTGGCGGCGTTGTGGGCGCCTCGCGCGACGCGGTGGACCGCGGCTGGGCCAAGTATCCCCAGCAGGTCGGCCTGTCGGGCAAGACGGTCACGCCCAAGCTCTATGTCGCGGTGGGCGTGTCGGGCGCCATCCAGCACTTGGCGGGCATGAAAACCTCCGACCACATTATCGCTATCAACGCCAACGAGGACGCGACCATCTTCCAGGTCGCCGACTACGGCATCGTGGCAGATCTGTTTGATGTGCTGCCCTTGCTCAACAAGAAACTGGAAGAGGAGGTTTCAAAATGAAATACGGACGGATTACGCCCGAGATTGTCAAGGAACTGGAAGCCATCGTAGGCGCCCGCAATGTCATCATGGATGAGGAGGCAATGCTGCCCTACTCCCATGACGAGACCCCCGCAGACCAGTACGGTTCGATGCCCGGCGTCGTCGTGATGCCTACCAGCACCCAACAGGTGGCCGATCTGGTCAAACTGGCCAACAAATACCTGATCCCCATCACGCCCCGCGGCGCGGGCTCGGGCCTGTCGGGTGGCGCCATCCCCATCTATGGCGGCATCCTGATGACGCTGGAGAAGATGAACAAGGTGCTGGAGATCGACTACGCCAACATGATGATCGTGGTGGAGCCGGGCCTGGTGACCAACGAAATCAATGGCCTGGTGGCCGACCACGGGCTCTTCTTCGCTGGCTATCCCATGAGCCTGGAGAGCTGCTTTGTCGGCGGCAATATCGCCGAGAACGCCGGCGGCGGCAAGGCGGTCAAGTACGGTGTCACTGGCCAGTACATCGTCGGCATGGAGATGGTCACACCAGAGGGCGACATCGTGATGCTGGGCGGCAAGAATGTTAAGGACGTCACTGGCTATGACCTCAAGAAGTTGATGGTCGGCTCAGAGGGCACGCTGGGCATTGTGACCAAGGCCATCATCAAGCTTTCCCCCAAGCCCAAGTACCAAAGCGATCTGCTGGTGCTCTTTGAGGATGTCGACACGGCCATTGCGGCAGTGCCCGTCATTTTCTCCAAGGCTGGCATCACGCCCACCTCCATTGAGTTCATGGACAAGGCCAGCGTGCACACCTCCTGCAACTACCTAAACGAGCATCTGCCCTACCAGCAGGCGGGTTCCATGCTGTTGGTCAGCGTCGACGGCACGGAGAAGGAGCAGGTGGACCTGGACGCCGAGCGCATCGGCGAGTTGCTGATGAAGCATGATGCCATCGAGGTCTATGTGGCTGACAACTATACGACCCAGGAGCGCGTGTGGTCAGTGCGGCGCAATATCGCCGAGGCCTTCAAGGTCTACTCGCCCCACCAGAGCCTGGAGGACATCGTGGTGCCCATCGGGGCCATCCCCACTTTGATGCCCAAGGTGGCCGCCATCTCCAAGAAGTACGACATCGCCATGCCCACCTATGGCCACGCGGGCGACGGCAACCTGCATACCACACTGGTGAAGAACCCGGAGCATACCATGGAGCAGTGGTATGAGATCGAGGAGAAGGCGCTGGTAGAGCTCTACGACGCCGTGCACAGTATTGGCGGCAAGCTGTCCGGCGAGCATGGCATCGGCATCAAGCGCAAGAAGTATATGGAAAGCCTGATGGATCCGGTGGAACTGAAGATGATGCGCAGCATCAAGCGTGCGCTTGACCCCAACAACATCATGAACCCCGGCAAGATGTTCGACCTGGAGCCCGCCTAACAGAACGATTAAGAAAGTGCAGGCCATTGCCTGGGCCTTTAGAGGCACTGCTTAGCTCAAGCCAAGGCGCAGCATTGTCTGCGGCCGGTGCAGGGGCGATGCGGGGGCGCAGCTTGTGCTACGCGCTAAAGGATCGGCCTATGGAGCGCTTGCGATTGCGTTCTACATAAACTAAGAGAAGGAGGATCAAGGTGCACATCAAACTACCCTACGGCAAGGGCCATCAGGCGCTGCATGTGGAAGAGGGCCATCTGGCCGCTGTCCTGCTGTCCAAGGCCCATGAGTATGTGGCGGAGCAGAGCGAGGAGGCTCTGGTGCGTGAAGCCCTGGCCAACCCGATCGGCTCTCCTGGGCTCAGAGAGCTGGCGCAGGGCAAGGAAAACATCGTCATCATCTCCAGCGACCACACCCGCCCTGTGCCTTCGCATGTCATCATGCCCATTGTGCTGGATGAACTGCGCCAGGCCAACCCCAATGCCAGGATCACCATCCTGGTGGCGACAGGCTTCCACCGCGCCAGCACTGACAAAGAACTGCGCGCCAAGTACGGCGACTGGATCGTGGACAATGTAAACATCCACATGCACGACAGCGTCAACGATGAGATGGTGGATATGGGCCTGCTGCCCTCTGGCGGCAAGCTCATCCTCAACAAGGTGGCGGCGGATGCCGACCTGCTCATCGGCGAGGGCTTCATCGAGCCACACTTCTTCGCCGGCTTCTCTGGCGGGCGCAAGAGCGTGCTGCCAGGCGTGGTCAGCTACAAGACGGTGCTGGCCAATCACTGCGCTGAGTTCATCGCCTCTGCCTATGCCCGCACAGGCGTGCTGGAAAACAATCCCCTGCACAGGGACATGCTGCACGCGGCCAAGGTGGCCAATCTGGGCTTCATTATCAATGTGGTTATCAATGCGGACAAGAAGATCATCAAGGCCTTCGCCGGTGACAGGGTGCAGGCGCACCTGCAAGGCTGTGACTTCGTACGCGAGCTGGCCGGTGTCAAGCGCGTGGAGGCCGACATCGCCGTCACCACCAATGGCGGCTATCCTCTTGACCAGAACATCTATCAGGCGGTCAAAGGCATGACGGCAGCGGAAGCCACTGTCAGAGAGGGAGGGGTTATCATCATCGCCGCGGAGTGCAGTGATGGACATGGCGGCCAGGCCTTCTTTGACACCTTCAACCAGGCATCTGGCCCCAAAGAGGTGATGGACAGCATCATTGTCACACCCATGGACAAGACCATCCCCGATCAGTGGGAATCCCAGATACTGGCCCGCATTCTGCTCAAGCACGAGGTCATCATGGTCACGGACGCACCCAGGGAAATGGTGCAGGCCATGCACATGCGCTACGCGGACAGCGTACAGGAGGCGATGGAGATTGCCAAGGGCATTGTCGCCAAAGATGACTATCGTGTCACGGTCATCCCAGACGGCGTCTCGGTCATTGTGGGCGCCTGACAACCATCAGCCGGTCGCCCGGCGGCGACACAAACAGGATAGAAAATGGTATGAGTAAATAACCGTATAGGAGGCTTCTCCATGAGTCCCATTCTATACCCCATTCTGGCTTTCCTGCCCATCGTACTGACCATCGTGCTGATGGTATGGATGAACAAGCCCGCCAAAGTGGCGCTCCCCATTGCCTGGCTGCTGGCAGCCGTTATCGGCCTGACTGCCTGGCAGATGGACTTCATGAAGGTGCTGGGCTTCTCCGTCTTTGGCCTGCTCAAGGCGATCGATGTGCTGCTGATCATTTTCGGCGCCATCCTGATCCTTAACACCCTCAAGAAATCGGGCGCCATGAGCGTCATCAGCAATGGCTTCAACAACATCAGCAAGGACCGCCGTGTCCAGGCCATCATCATCGGCTGGATGTTCGGCGCCTTCATTGAGGGCGCGGCGGGTTTTGGCACGCCGGCAGCTCTGGCAGCGCCCCTGCTGGTGGGCCTTGGCTTTCCGGCGGTGGCCGCGGCCATGGTCGGCCTGATCATGAACTCCACCCCTGTGTCCTTTGGCGCGGTGGGCACCCCCGTCGCCATGACGATGTCGGTGCTGTCAAGCACACTGCAAAACCTGGGCGTGGACCCTGCCATCTTTGAAAAGAACATCGTCCTCTTCACCGCGCTGGGCCACGGCATCGTGGGTACCTTTATCCCGCTGCTGGTGATCTGCCTGATGACCAAACTGTTTGGCAAGAACAGGAAGTTCTCCGAGGGCCTCAAGGCCGCGCCCTTTGCGATATTCGCGGGCCTGGCTTTCACCGTGCCCTATATCCTCATCGCGATGCTGTTTGGCCGCGACCTGCCCTCCCTGCTGGGCGGGCTGATCGGTCTGGTGATCGTGGTGCTGGCAGCTCAGAAAGGCTTCCTGGTGCCCAAGGATGTCTGGGAGTTCCCCAACAAGTCTGAGTGGGATGCCGACTGGACGGGCGGCGAGATTGAACCCAACAAGCCCTCCGATATGCCGCTGGTCAAGGCCTGGATGCCCTATGTGATCATCGCGGCGATCCTGGTCGTCACCCGCATCCCGCAGCTGGGGCTGAAGGCATGGCTGAATACGCTGCTCATCAGCATACCCAATGTGCTGGGCTCGGGGCTGAACTATTCGCTGCCCTGGGCCTACAACCCCGGCATCATCCCCTTCATCCTGGTGGCGCTGTTGACCTTCGTCATCCACGGCCTGAAGGGCAGTGAGATCAAGGAAGTGCTCAGCTCCACCGGCAAGCAGCTGCTGGGCGCGGCGATCGCGCTATTCGCGGGCGTGGCCATGGTGCAGCTGATGCTTAACTCCAGTGTCAATAACGGCAGCCTGCCCAGCATGATGACCAGCATGGCCAAGGCGCTGGCCGACCTCTCAGGCAACTTCTATGTGCTGGTAGCCCCCTTCATCGGTGTGCTGGGCGCATTCATGTCCGGTTCCAACACAGTATCCAACAACCTGTTTGCGGGCCTGCAGTTTGAGGCCGCCAACATCCTCAACATGTCCGAGGTGCTGATCGTGGCGCTTCAGATCATGGGCGGTGCCATTGGCAACATGATCTGCGTCAACAACGTGGTGGCCGTGTCCGCTACGGTGGCGATCACGGGCAAGGAAGGTAAGTTGATCCGCACCAACATGCGCCCGATGATCATCTACTCCGTGGGCGCCATCATCGTCATCGGCGTACTGCTGCTGATGGGTGTCGATCCCGTCCCGATCGCGCCTGCGGTCTCCGTACCGCCTGTCGTCTGATCCCTTTCACTGACAGCCGCCATCGGGTCAAGCCGGTGGCGGCTTTGCCCTTTGGGGCCGAACAATACAAAAACAAGCGCCGCGCTTGACAAGGGGTCTTCTGGCCGATACAATGCCAGCAACACCTGTGAGGGAGTGGAGTAGTCGCCAAGGCAAGCAGCTAAGAGAGCCGCGAGGGGTGGGAAGCGGTCTGCGGGCAGGCGGTGAATGGTCTCCTGAGGGCGGGGACGAAAGCGCGAGCGAGTAGTGTCCGACGGGATCCGCACCCGTTATCATGGCGGCATACATGATGGTGTATGGAGTGAGTGGGCTTTACAGCCAATTTGAGTGGTACCGCGGTCACACCGCCTCAAGCAGATGCTTGGGGCGGTTTTTGATTGAATGATGGATGACAGGGAGGTGATACCATGTACAAGCCGGGCAATCTTGTATGCGCGTGGGGAGGCCGGGAGCGATGGCGAGGCAGACAGGGCGGACAAGGAAAACGATCAACACAGATGATAAAGGAGATTATCCCCGTGAAAAAGGCATTGGCATTGGTATTGACCCTGGCGATGGTGTTGGGGCTGGGCTCAGCGCTGGCGGAAGACAAGGTATACAAGATCGGCATCGCACAGTTCGCGGTGCATGGCTCGCTGGACAACTGCGCGACGGGCTTTAAGGAAGGGCTGGCGGCGGC
>CAKTTM010000071.1 GCA_934615145.1 uncultured Clostridia bacterium
AGACCGTCGACGGCGTCAAGTTCCGCTTGAAGCCCAGCGATGAAGAGCTGGAACAGGTGAAGACCTTCGCCCGCGACTTTGCCAAGCTGGTGAAGTAAGACAGATACAGACCGACGAGGAAGGGAGGCCGACCCATGGACAAGCCCGCGCGCTACAGCTGCCACAGCCTGCATCTGCCAGGCGGCACTTTGCCCGATGACAAAGCCTGGGCCAGCCTCCCCAGCCTCCAGCTGGTGGATGTGGTCACCGGCGAATCGCCCTTCCTGTCCACACAGTGCCAGCTGGCGCGAGATGACGCGCGGCAGCTGCTCTTCGTGCGCTTTCAGGGCGAGGATGATGAGATACATTCCAGCTTCCGCCTGCTGGATGAACCGCTGTACCGTCAGGATGTCTTTGAGCTCTTCCTCTGCGAGGACGGCGACCTGACGCGCTACAAGGAGCTGGAATGCTCGCCCTGGGATGTGCACTTTGACGGCCTGGTCCACTTTCCGCAAGGCGGCAGGCCAAAGCTCGATGTCGACTGGGACATCGAGGGCTGGACCAGCCAGACCGTCTACGATGCCCAGCAGCACCGCATCACCTCGCTGTGGGCCCTGCCCTACGCTGCCTTCAGCCGCCCGCCTAAGGCGGGGGAGAGCTGGCGCATGGGCGTCTTCCGCATCGATCACAGCCGCCGGGGGCAGTCACTGCAGGCTTGGCAGGCAACAGGGCAGCCCAATTTCCATGTGCCGGAGCGCTTTGGCTACCTTGACTTCAAGGCCTGAGCTGCGCAGCATCCAGGAGGGCATGGACCGGCTGGTGCATGACATGCGGATGCTGACGGGCCTGAGTCTGGCCTGCGGCAATGCCAAGGACAGCGCCTGCTTTCATACCGGGCTGGCGCGCGAAGTGCTTATGGTGGACGACCGCATCATCGATGCGCCGCTGCCCATCACGGCCAGCAGCCTCTATGATCTGGCCAGCCTGACCAAGCTGTTCACGGCCATCGCTGTGATGCAGCTGGTGGAGGGCGGACGCCTGAGCCTGGATGACCGGATCGGAGAGAAGGATAGCCGCTTTAAGCACTTGAAGGACACCTCTCTGTTTGAGGCGCTATGCTATCTGGCCGTGCTGCGCTCGCCTGAGCGCATCGACCGGCAGCCCGACGCCGCCAGCGCAAGGGCGCAGGTCTTTGAGGTCTACCGCGACCGAGGGCTGGAGCCGGACAAACTCTACTCCGACATGAACGCGCTGGTGCTCAAATACCTGGTGGAGCGGGTGAGCGGCCTTGGCTTCTACGACTACCTGCAGCGCCACGTGCTGGCGCCCTGCGGCATGCGGGAGACCTATGTCAAGGTACCAGCCGAAAGGCTTGAGGACTGCCTTGATTACTCGCTGGAGCATCGCTTGATCGCAGGGCAGCACCAGCTGCTGACAGCACCCCGCGGGCTGCCTCACGACCCCAAGGCCAGGCTGCTGGGCCAAGGCGGCCAGGATTTGAGTGGGCACGCCGGGCTGTTCAGCAGCCTGCAGGACATGGTCAAGCTGGCCCAGGGCCTGCTGCAGGGCGCGCTGCTCAAGAGGGATACTCTACTGCAGATGGGCACAGACCGTACCGGCAGGCATGGCCGGGGCCTGAAATACCGCCAGTTTCTGGGCTTCCTGTGCTTTTCCAAGTCGCCCGTGCAGCGCCTGAGCGAATTGCCCGCCTTCATGGGCAGACGGGCGATGGGGCTGAGCGGTTACACAGGCAATCACTTCGCACTGGATCCCGAGCTTCAGGTATTTGATGTCTTTCTGGGCAATCGATGCCACAACCGCCTGGCCGTCATCGAGCCTGCCGAGCAGGCGCAGGCCCTTGGGCTGAGCCCAGAGGGCGCAGGACAGATCAGTTGGCCCGACGGCCGGCAGGTCAACAGCAGCTGGCACTACATCCATCAAAAGGACGCCTTATTACACCAGCCGGTGCATCGCTATCTGCGGGAGCAGGGCTGGATACATTCACAGGAGGATTAAGATGCAGACAGTACCCTTTGGTCGCCTTGGATTCGAGGTCAGCCGCCTGGGCTTTGGCATGATGCGCCTGCCCACGATGGAGATTGACCCCGGCAAGTTCGTCATCGATCGGGATGAGGCCATCCGCATGGTTCGCCGCGGCATCGACGGCGGCATCAACTATGTGGACACCGCCTATGGCTACCACGATGGCGAGAGCGAGATCGTCACCGGCCTGGCGCTGAAAGCCGGTTACCGCGAGCGTGTCAAGCTGGTGACCAAGCTGCCCCAGTGGCTGGTCAATGAGTATGCCGACATGGACAGGCTGTTGGACGAGCAGCTCAAGAAGCTCGACCAGCCCTATCTGGACTTTTACCTGCTGCACGCGCTCAACCGCAAGGCCTTTGAAAAGCTGCAGGCGCTGGACTACAAGCGCTTTGTCAAGCAGGCCTTGAAGGATGGCCGCATCAAGCACATCGGCTTCTCCTTCCACGATGACGCTGCCTGCTTCAGGGACATCATTGATGACCATGACTGGGATCTGGCGCAGATACAGTTTAACTATCTGGATGACGACAGGCAGGCGACGGAAAGCGGGCTTCGCTATGCGGGCGAAAAGGGCGTACCGATCGTGGTAATGGAGCCGCTGCGTGGCGGCGCGCTGGCCAATCCGCCCGATGAGATCCGCCAGATGATGGCGCAGAACCATCGCCATTATTCGCCGGTGGAGTGGGCCTTCCGCTACGCGGGGGACTTCCCCGAAGTGGCGACCATTTTGAGCGGCATGAGCACCATGGAGCAGGTGGAGGAGAACCTGGAGGTCTTCAGCCGGGTCAAGATCGACTCGCTGGATGAGCAGGACAGGGCCTTTGTCAAGGAACTCAAGCAGGCCTATCTGGCCCGCATCGGGGTGGCCTGCACCCACTGCAACTACTGCCAGCCCTGCCCGGAGGGCGTGCTGATCCCGCGCATCTTTGAGGCCTACAACGAGAGCTATATGCTGGGCAACTTTGGCCACTTCAAGTTCCAGTACCGCAACATCGTCAAGGACAATGGCGAGGCGGCCCGCTGCGTAGCCTGCGGTCAGTGTGAGGCGGTCTGCCCGCAGCAGCTGCCCATCATCGAGCTGCTCAAAGAAGTCGCCCAGGAGGCCTGAGGATGCAGCTGTATGGCCTGCTGATCGCCATCGCGATCGCCATCGGCGCCTGGCTGTGCACCCGTGAGGAAAAGCGCCTGTCCCTGCCCAAGGAGACAGGGCTTGATATCGTGCTCTACGCGCTGCCACCCGCTGTGGTGGCAGCGCGGCTTTACTATGTCGCCTTCACCTGGGATATCTTCCGTGCCAATCCCATCCGTATCCTCTACATCTGGGAAGGGGGGCTGGCGATCTATGGCGCGGTCATCGGCGGCGCGCTGGGGGTCTGGTGGCTCAGCCGGCGGCGACAGATTCCTTTCAAGACACTGGCTGATGTGGTGGCCCCGGCCCTGCTGCTGGGGCAGGCCATTGGCCGCTGGGGCAACTACTTCAACGGCGAGGCCTATGGCTACGCGGTGAGCGATCCGGGCTGGCAGTTCTTTCCCTTCGCGGTGCAGGCGGCGGGGCAATGGCACCTGGCCACCTTCTTTTATGAGTCGATGTGGAACCTGCTGGGCTTTGCCTTTTTGTACTCCAACCGTGACCGCTTTCAGCGGGAGGGCAGGCGGGGCCATGTCTTCCTGTGGTATCTGCTATGGTATGGCTTGGGCAGGCTCAGTATCGAGGGCCTGCGCACAGACAGCCTGATGCTGGGCGCCGCCCGCGTCTCCCAGTGGCTGAGCCTGTTGCTCTGTGTGGCGGCGCTAATTCTTTTGATACGCGATCTGCGGCTGCCGTCTTTGGTCTACGCGCTGCCAGCCTTGGCGCTGGCGCTGCCCTGGCTGCTGCCCGGCTGGATGGGCATCGGTCTGGCCTCCGCCGCGCTGATCGCGGGCGGCCTGTGGCTCTACCTTGCCTATCCCAAGCAAGGAAGCATCCACTGATGCGCCGGGTCTTTTATCGCGCCGCGCTGCGCCTGCTGCCCGCGGGCCAGGCGGCGCTTGTCTATCCTGAATTGGCCCTGGCGCCTGAGCAGTCGAAAAAGTTACGCGCCATCCTGCGCAGGCACCGCGCGCGCAGCGCCGAGCTTCGGCTCTTTGACCTGAGCGGCCAGGTGCACAGCGCGCTGTATCAGGGCGCGGGTGAGCCGCTGCAGCCGGACACCAGCTTTCGCCTGGCCTCCATCTCCAAGATGGTGACGGCCTTGGCCGTGATGAAGCTGGCGGAGCAGGGGCGCATCGAGATCGACCGCGATGTGAATGAATGGCTGCCCTTTGCGCTGCGTCATCCCCAGGCACCGGAGGCGCCCGTCACGCTGCGCCAGCTGATGAGCCATACGGCCGGCCTGCAGGATGGCGGGGACTATACACAGGCGCTCAGCAGCGGCAGGCCGGTGGACCAGGTGCTGGCGGGGGACAGCTGGCGCCAGGTGCCGCCCGGCCACAGCTGGCAATACAGCAACCTGGGGGCGGGCCTGGTGGCCAGCGTGCTGGAGGCGGCACTGGATGAGCCTTTTGAAGGCATCATGCAGGGGACGCTGTTCGCGCCGCTGGGCATCGCGGCCAGTTTCTACCCCCAAAGGATAGCGAGCCCCCTGGCGGGGGCCTGGCGGGTGCTGCCGCCCGATCAACGCCCCAGCTTTGACCCTGCGGAGCGCAGACAGCGCTCGCTGGCGGGCGCGGATGAGCCAATGCCAATGCAGCACTATACCCTGGCGCAGGGCAACTGCTGCGCGAGCGCAGCAGGCGTTCAGGCGCTGATGCGCTGCCTGATGACGCCGGGCTTCTTGAGTCAACAGAGCATCGACAGCATGCTCGCGCCCCAGGCAACCTTTGGCGCGCGCGCGCCCATGATGCGCCAGGGGCTCGGCATCTTTAGGCTGGATGACCCTGCCATATTCCCCGGCACGCTCTACGGCCATCAGGGCAATGCCTATGGCGCGGTGCACGCCGCCTTTTTTGAGCCGCTCAGCGGCAGGGGCCTGGTCTTCCTGAGCACTGGTGCGGCCCTGTCCAGGCGGGCTTTTCTGTGCGATGTGGTGGAGGGGCTGCTGGCCTTTGGCTTCTCGGAGGCAACATGGCAGAGGACATAGTGCTGTCCGTCCGCAAACTGCGTGGCCACTACGCCCTGCAGCTAAGCTCAGGCGACAGCCTGCGGGTGCCCCTGCCGCTGTTTCGCCGCCATCCCCTGAAAGAAGGCCAGGCATTCAGCAAGGCGGACTATCTGGCGCGGTTGGAGAAAGAGGCCTACCCGCTGGCGCTGGAGCGCGCCGCGCGCATGCTCAGCCAGCGGGACTATACGGTCTATCAGGTGGAGCAAAAGCTGCTGGAGGCCGGCTATGCTGAAGCCACCACGCGGCGGGTGAGCGACTACCTGCAGCAGCGACGCTTTCTGGATGATGAGCGCTACGCGCAGAACCTGCTGCGGCGCAAGCAGCAGAAGATGGGCAGCCGCGGCATCCGCATGGCGCTGCGGCAAAAGGGCGTGCCCGCCCAAGTAGCAGAGCAGGCGATGGACGCCCTGAGCGACGAAGACCAGCTGAGCGCTGCCACCGCGCTGGCGCAAAAATATCTGGCCCGCAAGGCCTGGGAGCCGATTGAGGCGCGTCAAAAGGGCATCGCCTTTCTGGCCAGGCGAGGCTTTGGCTATGATCTGGCGCGGCGCGCGGTGTCCACCGTCGTGTCCTCAGAGGAGGAATAGCTGGCCGCCACGGTCGCTGTCAGCAGGCAGACGCTGCGGGCGCCCGCCTCAAGCAGCGCCATCGCGCAGGCGCGGGCCGTGTGCCCCGTGGTGCGCACATCATCCACCAGCAGGATGCGCATGTCAGCGACATCCTGTATGACCCGGAAGGAATCCTTCACATTGTCTTTACGGCGGTGATGGGGCAGCTCGCTCTGCGGCTTGGTCGCCTTGCATCGCTCCAGCGCCATCAGCACCGGCACATGTGTGGCTGTGCTGATGCCTTTGCAGAGCAGCGCCGCCTGGTTAAAGCCGCGCGCCCGCTCCCGCCTGCGGTGCAGGGGCACAGGCACCATCGCCTCAAAGGCGCGCGCGTCCAGACAGTCCAGCATGCCGCTGATCAAGGGCGCTGCCGCCAGAAATACGCCCAGAAACTTAAGCGATTTGACCAGCCCGGCACCGGGGCCGTGGTATCGGTAGGGCGAAAAGGCGGCCTCGATGCCCGCCATGCCGCCCTCCTCGCAGTAGCGGCAGGGATCCTGTCCCCGCCAGGGCGAGAGGCAGCGGGGGCAGATGCCTTCACTTATCCGCAGGCCCTCCAGCTCCTGCCGGCAGGCTTCGCACAGCGGCGCGCCGGGGTCGATATGCCGGGGCTCATTACAATTGAGGCACCTCACCTGCGGTATCAGCAGGTCGAGCACCGCGGTTTTCAGCCTGCTCATGCGCCCTCACTCAGGCCCTGGGCCAGCATGGTATAGCGCGCACGGTGGTGGTCATTGAGCACCATGGCCGTGATGGCGCTCTCATAGCCCACCAGCACCACCAGGCGGCGGGCGCGGGTGACGGCGGTGTAGAAGAGGTTGCGATTGAGCAGCAGCTGATGGCCGCCCACGACGGGCATCACCACCGCCTCAAATTCACTGCCCTGGCTCTTGTGCACAGACAGGCAATAGGCCAGCTCCAGCTCTTCCAGCTGCGCGTATTCATAGAGCACGCTGCGCTCATCGTCAAAGAGTACCGTCAGTGTGCGCCCATCCTCATCCACCTTGGTGACATAGCCCACATCGCCGTTGAAGACACCCTGACCTTCCAGGCCGTTTGGCGCCTGCCAGGCCAGGGAGTAATTGTTGCGCACATGGATGACCTTGTCGCCCTGGCGGAAAATGGTCTCGCCATAGACCATCTCCGGGCGCTTTGGGCTGTGGGGGTTGAGCGCCTGCTGCAGCAGGCGGTTGAGCTGATGCACGCCGCATCCGCCCTTCTTGGTGGGGGAGAGCACCTGTATCATGCGCGCGCCCTCCTTGCTGCCCAGAAACTGCGGCAGCCGGGTGGTGCACAGCTGCACGATGGTCTGCGCTACCTCGTCGGCCGACTGCTTGCGCTCAAAGAAAAAGTCGCCACCCGGCCGGTTGAGCACCGGCTGCTGACCGGCGTTGATCAGGTGGGCGTTGTGGACGATCATGCTCTGATCCTCCTGGCGGAAGATCTCCGTCAGCCGCACCTGCGCCACACGGCCGGAGGAGAGGATATCGCCCAGCACATTGCCCGGCCCCACCGAAGGCAGCTGATCCTTGTCGCCGACCAGGATGAGCCGGGTGCCAGGTTTGACGGCGCGCAGCAGGCTGCGCATCAGGTAGATATCCACCATGGACATCTCGTCAATGATCAGGCAACTGGCATCCAGCGGGTCATCCTGATCGTGCAAAAACTGCCCCTCCTCACCGCTGAACTCAAGCAAGCGATGAATGGTCTTGGCCTCGCGGCCGGTGGCCTCGCTCATGCGCTTGGCGGCGCGGCCGGTGGGCGCTGCCAGCATGGTGTTGTCCTGCTCGCCCAGCACATCCAGTACACAGTTGATCAGCGTGGTCTTGCCAGTGCCGGGCCCGCCGGTGATCACCAGCACACCCGACTGCGTGGCGCGCAGCACGGCGTCGCGCTGCGTGGGACTAAAGCGTATGGCGTTTGCCTTTTCAAAGCTATCGATCTGCTGGAGCACCTGTGCTGGTATCATCTGCTGGGACAGATGGCTCAACCGCAGCAGGCGGCTGGCGATCTCGCGCTCGCAGGCGTAGGCGTCAGGGCTGAAGATGCCCTCCTGCCCGTCCACCTCCTGCACGATGAGCTCGCGCTGCAGCAAGAGCTGGTACAGGCAGGTATCCAGCAGGCTCTCAGGCGCGCGCAGCAAGGCCGCCGCCTCGCGTAGCAATTGCGCGCGCGGCAGCCAGGTATGGCCCTGGGCGGCGGAGGACTCGCGCAGCACATACTTCAGCCCGCTGCGCAGGCGGTACTCGCCATTCTCCGGAAAGCCAATGGACAGCGCGATGCGGTCGGCCGTCAAAAAGCCCACGCCCTGTATGTCATCGATCAGCTGGTAGGGGTTTTGCCGGATCACCTGCTCGGCATTGTCCTGATAGCGTTTGCTTATCTTGACCGACAGCGCGGGGGAGAGGCCATAGGTCTGCAGAAAGACCATGGTGCGACGCAGGGCGTGCTGTTCGATGAAGCTTTGGCTGATCTGCTCATAGCGCGTCCTGCCGATGCCGCTGATCTCCATCAGGCGCTCGGGATGCTCGCTGAGTACCTCCAGGGTGTCCAGGCCAAAGGCCTCCACGATCAGCCGCGCTGTGCTGGGGCCCACGCCCTTGATCAGCCCAGAGC
>CAKTTM010000072.1 GCA_934615145.1 uncultured Clostridia bacterium
GCCATGACGAGCCGGGGCGGGAAAAGATACTACGCCGGGCCAAGGCCTTTGACCAGCCGGTGCTGCTGCACATCGTCACCCAAAAGGGCAAGGGCTACCACATGGCCGAGAGCGCGCCGGACAAGACCCACGGCGTATCGCCCTTTGACCCCTTGAGCGGCTGGCCGCGGGTGACCACGCTGTCGCGCAGCTTTGGGGCCGAGGCCGGTCAGCTGCTGACGGAGCTGGGTGAAAAAGACGAGCGCATCGTGGCCATCACCGCCGCCATGGCGGACTCCACGGGGCTCAAGCCCTTCCAGCAGCGCTTCCCAGACAGGACATTTGACGTGGGCATCGCGGAAGAACACGCGGTGGCCATGGCGGCCGGCATGGCGGCCGCCGGCATGCGCCCGGTGGTGGCGATGTATGATACCTTCCTGCAGCGCGCCTACGACCAGGTGGTGGTGGACATCTGCGTGCAGGATCTGCCGGTGGTCTTTTTGATCGACCGCGCCGGCATCGGCGGCGAGGATGGGCCCACGCACCACGGCGTATTCGGCACCAGCTTTCTGAGGCATGTGCCGGGGCTGAGCGTGCTGGCCCCCCGCTGCGTGGACGAGATGCGCCACATGCTGCGCTGGGCGATGGCGCATGAGGGACCGGTCTTTATCCGCTATCCCAGGGCGGAGCAGGGCACCCAGGCGCTGCACCCCTGCGCAGGCTTTGAGTATGGCCAGTGGGAGACCCTGGTGGAGGGCAGCGACCTGGCCCTGGTGGCCACCGGCCCCATGTGCAATGAGGCCCTCAAGGCGCAAAAGATACTGGCCCAGCGGGGCATTTCCGCCAGCGTGATCAACGCCTCCACCGTCAAGCCCCTGGACGAAGGCATGCTGCTGAGCCTGCAGCGCCAGCCCTATGTGGTGCTGGAGGAGCAGGCGCTGATGGGCGGCCTGGGCAGCGCGATCTGCGAGTACTGCGTGCAGCAGGGCCTGTCCCTGCCGGCCAGGCTCTATGCCCTGCCCGATCAATTCATCCCCCACGGCTCGCACGACCTGCTGCTCAAGTCGCTGAATCTGGACGCCGAAAGCATCGCGCAGGACATCCTGCGCACCATGGAGAAGATCGCGTGAAACAGCGGGCGGACAGCCTGCTGGTCAGCCTGGGCCTTGCCCCCAGCCGCGAGCAGGCGCAAAAGCTGATCATGGCCGGCCGCGCCTACGCGGGCGAGGTCAAGATACTCAAAGCCTCCGAGCTGCACACGCCGGAGGCTGAGCTGTCCATCCGCGGCGAGCTGCAAAGCTGGGCCAGCCGCGGCGCGCACAAGATCGAGAGGGCGCTGGGCCACTTTGAGGTGGACGCGGAGGGGCTCATTTGCCTGGACATCGGCGCCGCCTCCGGCGGCTTTACCGATGCCTTGCTGCGCCGGGGCGCTGCCAGGGTCTACGCCATCGATGTGGGCTATGGCCAGCTGGACTGGCGCCTGCGGCAGGACGCGCGCGTGGTGGTGATGGAGCGCACGAATGCCAGGACGCTGAGCAAAGCGCAATTCCCGGATGATCCCACGCTTGCCGTCATGGATGTGTCCTTCATCTCCATCCGGCTGATACTGCCCGTGCTGGCCGATATCCTGGGCGAGGGCGGCCGCATCGTCACCCTGATCAAGCCGCAGTTTGAGGCCGGAAAGGGCCAGGTGGGCAAGCACGGCGTGGTGCGCGAGGCGCAGATCCACCAGCGCGTGCTGCGGGAGATCCGCGATGCCTGCCCGATTTTTAACTGGTCGCTGCGCGGCCTCACCTGGTCACCCATCAAAGGCCCCAAGGGCAATATCGAGTTCCTGGGCGACATCCGCCCGGGCGAGAGCGAACCCATCAGCGATGAACAGATCACGACACTCGTCAAGGAGGCGCATCAGGCGCTGGACTAATGCCAGTCGAAATCCCTATTGCATTCAAAGCGGGCTGATGCCCGCGTTTTTTGATCCTGCCCATCTGTGGTATAATATGGACATGGCCGCCTTTGTTCTGCGGCGGTGATACTGAACGAAAGAGAAAACGCACAGATGGGGCGAGGCTTTTTGACGGCTGCGCTAAGCCGAGAGAATGAAGGGTAGCGGCGCCTACGCTGAGTGAAAGAGGCGACGCGCAGTCGCAAGAAGACCGACTCAACGGAGCGTTTGCGATTGAGTTCAGTATGAAGTGAATATCCCCCGGTGCCGCCTGCGGCGCCCGGACCCAAGGAAAGGATGAAGACCCATATGGAATACGCAGTTTTAGGCAATTCCGGCATCAAGATACCGCGCCTGTGCGTGGGCTGCATGAGCTTTGGCGATCCGGCCAGCCAGATGCATGCCTGGACGCTGGATGAGCAGGAGACCGAGGCCATGGTCAAGCACGCGCTGGACCTGGGGCTGAACTTCTTTGACACCGCCAATGTCTACTCTGCCGGCACCAGCGAGGAATACCTGGGCCGCGCCATCAAGAAGCACAGCCAGCGAGACCAGGTGGTGCTGGCCAGCAAGGTCTATTTCAACGAGGGCCATCTGTCCAAGGCCGCCATCGCCCGCGAGATCGAGGGCACGCTCAAAAGGCTTGGCACCGACTATCTGGATCTGTACATCATCCACCGCTTTGACAAGTCAACGCCCATTGAAGAAACGATGGAGGCCCTGCACGCGCTGGTGACGGCGGGCAAGGTACGAGCGCTGGGCGCGTCTGCGATGTACGGCTATCAGTTCTACAACATGCAGCTGGCCGCGCGGGACAATGGCTTCACGCCCTTTGTGTCCATGCAGAACCATTACAACCTGCTCTACCGCGAGGACGAGCGCGAGCTCATCCCCATCTGCCAGCAGCAGAATGTGGCGCTGACGCCCTACAGCCCGCTGGCGGCCGGCCGCCTGTCCAGGCTGGAGTGGACCAGCGACACCAAGCGCAGCCAGACGGACAAGACGGCCATCTCCAAGTATGACAGCACGCAGGACACCGACTACCAGATCGTCCAGCAGGTCTACGAAGTGGCGCAGGCGCACAGGGCCAGCATGTCACAGATAGCGCTCAGCTGGCTGCTGCACAAGGGCGTGGCCAGCCCCATCATCGGCGCCACCAAGGCCAAATACTTTGACGACGCCATGGGCGCGCTGAGCATCAAGCTAAGCGCCCAGGACATCGAGAAGCTCGAGCAATTCTACCTGCCCCACAAGATCGTGGGGGCGCTCTGAGAGCGCTGACATAAACCCCCTCAAAGCGGACGCCGCAAGGCGCCCTGCTTTGCTGTACTTATAATACATAGAGAGCGAGGTTTTTCATGAGGTCAATCGGATTCATCATCAGTCACAAGAACAATGAGTTACGCCGCGCGCTGCTGCCGGAGGATCTGGGGCGCGTGCGCCACAAGCGCAAGCTGTTTTTCGAGAGCGGCTATGGGCAATCGGTCGGCTTCTCCGATCAGGACTATGCCGACATGGGCGCGCAGATCGTGCCGCGCGGCAAGGCGCTGACCTGCGACATCATCACCGATGTCAAGCTGGGCGACGCCGACTACTTTGACCAGATCGCTCCCGGCCGCCTGCTGTTTGGCTGGGCGCACGCGGTGCAGATGACCGACTTTACCGAGCAGTGCCTCCGCGGCGGCCACAGCGTGCTGGCCTGGGAGGAGATCTATGAGGACGGCCGCTATATCCTCTACCGCAACCGCGAGGTGGCGGGCGAGGCCGCCATCCTGCACGGCTTTCGCCACTGCGGCCTGATGCCCTACGACGCCAGGGTGGCCATCCTGGGCAATGGGCAGACGGCCAAGGGCGCGCTGCGCATACTGCACGGCCTGGGCGCGCAGGTGGATGTCTATGGTCGCAAGTACGAGCAGCTGTTCCGCAAGAAGATGTTTGACTACGATGTGCTGGTCAACTGCATCATGTGGGACACCACCCGCACCGACCGCATCATCTACCGCGAGGACCTCAAAAAGATGCGGCCGGGCACGCTGATCATCGATGTCAGCTGCGATCCGGAGCTGGAGATAGAGACCTCCCGCCCCACCACCATCGATGACCCGGTCTACGAGGTGGACGGCGTCATCCACTACGCGGTGGACAATACGCCGGCCATGTACCCAAAGACGGTGTCGCGCCTGATCTCAAGGGGCATCGCACCCCTCATCGATCCCCTGATCGAAGGCAAGCTGCCAAAGCATGTCAAACCGGCGTTGGTCATCGACAAGGGCCGCATCCTGCAGGAGGCCATCACGCAGTTCCGCCAGGCGCGGGGGCTGTACTGCGGATAATAAAGGTCCGCGATTGGGTAGAATCCTTTTACACTGATACCTAAGCGACCATAAAGGAGGCAACATGTTAGACTACGCCAAGCGAGATCAACTCATCAACCAGCTGATCCCCCTGGAAGGCCTCAAGGTATCCCTCTACCTGCCCACGCACCGGGCCTTCCCGGACAACCGGCAGGACCCCATACAGTACAAAAACCTGCTGCAGCAGCTGGAGGCGGAGCTGGAAAAGCATCATCCCCGCCGCGACTGGCAGGCCATGATGGACAGGCTCAAGGCCCTGCTGGACGATACCGACCTGTGGCTCTACGCCACCGAGGGCCTGGCCGTGCTGGCGGCGGGTGAGCAGGTGCATACTTTCCGGCTGGACGCCCCGGCGGGCCCCCTGTACACGCTGGGCGAGCATCTGCACCTGCTGCCGCTCTACCCCGTGCTGCCGCCGCTGGAGGCGGTCTATGTGGCTGACATCAGCCAGGACAGGGTCAATGTGCAGCGCGCCAGCCGCGAGGGCCTGGCGCCCATGGAACTGCCGGAACTGAAGAAGACCATGTCCGAGCTCTTTGAGGATTTTGACGCCGAGGGCAACCTGCGCACCGGCAGCTACGGCGGCGCGCACGGCGCCTTCCACGGCCACGACAGCCGCTCAGAGGGCGTGGCGCGCGACAGGGTCAAGTACTTCCGCTACCTGGACGATGCCTTTGCCAAGCTCATCAAGGACAGCCACCTGCCCATGATACTGGCCGGCACCACCGCCAGCGTGACGGAGTTCCGCCAGGTGGCCAAGGGAAACTTTTACCTCAGCCAGGGCATCGACCGTCCGCTGGAGGCACTGAGTGCAGACGAGGCCATGAAGCAGATCACAAAGCTCATCAAGCCCCGGCTGGAGCAGGAGCTAAACTCGCTCAAGACCCTGATCATCAACAAGCAAAAGGACAACAAGACCACCCAGGAGCTGGCCGCCATCCGCGAAGCCGCGCAAAGCGGCCGCGTGGAAGCGCTGCTGCTGCCCGGCACCCTGCCCGCAAACGAGCAGGCGCTGCTGGACGAGGCCATCTCCCACACCCTGCAAAACGGCGGCCAGGTCTACCACGACCCCGAAGGCCTGCTGGCATTGGACAGCAGGCGGCTGGCGCTGATGAGGTATTGAGGTCTGCAAACTTTCCTGGCCTTATGAAACCTCACACGACCATATCAAGCATAGGCCCAGATGCCTACTTGGCTATGATGCTGTTGTCCGCCAGTATCTCGGGCTGATGGATCAGGCTGTCGGCCTCGCTTAGCGCGCGGATGACGCGGCAGGGAACGCCGGCGGCGAAGACATGGGCGGGTATATCCCGCGTCACCACGCTGCCGGCGCCGATGACAGCGCCTTCGCCGATGCTCACGCCCGGGCAGATGGTGACATTGGCCCCGAGCCAGCAGTCAGGCCCAATGCTGACAGGCCGGGCGTAGCACAGCTGCGCCGGCCTGCCCTCGGCCGTCATCAGCCTGCGCCGCTCGTGTGCCAGCAGGGGATGCACGGGGGTCACGATGGTGACATTGGGGCCAAAGTTGCAGTCGTCACCGATCGTCACCTCCGCGTCATCCTGCACCGTGAAATTGAAGTTGATAAAGCAGGCCTTGCCGATGCGCGTGTGCGAGCCATAGTGAAAGGTAATGGGCCCCTGAATAAAGCTGCCCTCACCAAGCGCCCCCAGCATTTGCTGCAGGATGGCTTGGCGCTCCTCCGCCTGGTCTTCATACAGGCGGTTATAGTCTTGATTCAGCTTATGGGTGCGCAGCTTGATGGCCTTCAACTGTGGGTCGGCCGGATCAAAGAGTATGCCTTTGCGGATTTTCTCTTCTTCTGGGTACATAGGTCCTCCTTGAACGATGCCTGCTGTCATCTTGTTCTTGGAGCACAGTATAACACTTAATGTCAGCGATCACACCCTGTTTGTGGGCGCTATCACAAGGCTTTCCGAAAGCAGATGATGCGATTGGCCTCCTCAAAGCCCAGGCGCAGGTGAAAGGCCAGGCTGTCAATGTTGTGCAGCTCGCAGTCGCTGGCGAATTCCCGGCAGCCCTGCTGGCGCGCCCAGTCCTCACACCGGCGCAGCAGCTTAGCGGCGATGCCCCGGCCCCGCCAGGCGGGCAGCACATAGATGCCCTCCAGATAGCCCACCGGGCTGCTGTCGGTACCCTCCACATAGTCCCGGCGCAGCTGGCAGTGGGCAAAGCCCACCGCCTCCTGCCCCGCCAGCGCCAGCAGCAGGGCGGCGGAGGGATCATTCATAAGCTCTGTAAACTCTTCTTCCAGGCTAACCAGCTCATTGTCCGGCCACAGCGCCAGGGCCAGGCCGGCAGCGGCGGGCAGCGTTGCAGGGGTCATGGCTGCGATGCAGATATCCTTCATGACTGCTCAGGCGCCGGCAGGATGCCTGCCGCGGTCTGATAGCGCTGATAGGGGCTGCCCGGCGCCTCTGGCCGCTCCATCAGCAGATAGCCAGCCTCCACCAAGGGCCGCACATGGCTGCGGATGGCGTAGGAGACCGACTTGATGCCCAGGTGATCCGCCAGCTCCGCGCGGCTACGCGGCGTCTGGCAGAAGCGCAGTATGCTCTCCTCCTGTGCGCTCAGCTGCGGTCGGTCAACATGACGATACAGGCGCACCGTAAAACTACCCCGCGCGTCCTCAAACACTGGTGGCGGCTGACCCGCTCTGGCCATCTCCCGACGGATGGTCGGGATGCCGGAATAACGGTTTTCCGTCAGGCGCAGCACCTCCATGGCGGTGGCCAGCACGGGGTTGCGCGTGTCCGGCTGCACCTTGCCCAGCTGATCCACCCGGATACGCCCATAGAGGCCACCAGGACTCTGCACCTCCAGCCGGTCGCTGAAGAGGTTGAGCGTGATGGGCATGCCCTGGGTGTGGATGCTGTAATCCCTGTGCACCAAGGCATTGAGCAGCACCTCGCGCACCGCGCCGATGGGATAGTCTGCCTGATCGCTGCGCTGCCCGGTCTGCGCGTCAATGACCGTCCGCACACGAACATTGCTGCGCACAAAGCTCAGCGCGCCCTCCAGCATCTGGGCGATATTGCCTTCCACGCGTTTGTTGTCGACAAATCGCTCACCCTGCTGCCCAACATCACCCATCTGGGTGCCGGGCACCACGGTGGCCACGATGGCCAACTGCGGAAAGTAGGCCTGAGGGTAGGGGCCAAAGAGCAACAGGGCCCACAGGCTTAGCTCCCCGCCCCTGAGAATGCCCATCATGCTGATGATGTCCTGCTCTGGCATTTGCGCCAGGTTGGGTTTGTTGCTTCTCAGATCCAGCAGATACTTGTCAAGCAGCGTCTTGTCCAGCGCCGACAGGCCCAGACCGGGAACGGGGCGCAGGTCGTCCTGGTACTTTCTGCGGTATGCCTCGTAGCTATATATCTCATATTCAGTCATGGGCTCGTCGGCATCGCCCACGCGCAGCCAGGAGCCCTTCAGGCGGCCTTTTCCCTTGTAGTAGCAGGGCCGCTGGCTGATATCGATGGCGGGTATCTCGGCCGTCACGAAGACCAGGCCCCCATCCTCCATCACAGAGAACAGAGGGCGCACTGGCGGCTCCATCTCTTTGCATTGCTCGGCCACGCGCTTTTGCAGGTCCTGCGCGTCATAAACCCCTACCGGGAGGAAGTGCCGCGCCTCATCCAAGCCAAACAAGAGCACCCCGCCATCATCCTGATTGGAAAAGCTGGAGAGCGTATCATACAGGCGCGTCGGGCAGCCAGCATGCGCGCTCTTGACCTCCACGCTTTGCATCTCGGCGCGGGATGACTGTACTTTGGCAATCAATTGCTTCATGTCTTGATCTGTCAATTTGCATTCCTTTCTGACTGATCAAGATTGTACACGATACATTTCACTTCTTCAATCTATTTTTTCTTTTTCTTCTGATTATTTCATTTCTTTCCCCGATATTTAACTTCTCAAATCTTCCATTTCACTTTTTCACTCAGGCCCTATACCCCGCCTCAAAATCCACCTTGGCCACGAAGGGGCCATTGGGCAGGGCCTTGATGTTGTGGCAGGCCATGCCGATCACCTGGTCGTGTGT
>CAKTTM010000073.1 GCA_934615145.1 uncultured Clostridia bacterium
AAATATGCCTGATGCTCCTTTGGAAGCTTTGATATTGATTGTCGGCATGTATCTATGTATATGGCATTCCTTGTTGTATAGAATGCTCTTTCTCCGGGTTTGATATTCTGATCGTCCTTAGGCGCATACAGTTCACTGATGAACCCAGGACTTAGGCTATGATCGATATCATCAAGAAGCCAGTGATATAGCTCATAGAGTTGGCTGACATCCCTCTCGCTGCTATTTGATAGATAGCAGCGATTGGTGGTATAACAGTAGTCCTCAAGATCATTTGCAACTAAGTAACTTGCATGTTGTTTTGCATACCTGGATACGATACCTGACCCTGAGAACACATCAACAATGCTTAGCTTCTCTTTACCTAACCTAGACTTAACTGTTTCGATAGCATCACCTATAAATCCCAACAAGGATCTCTTGTTCCCCAAGTAGGTAATTATCTGGTTGCTTAAAAACTGCTCATTTTCGCAAATTGGAGTTGCACCTTGATTTTGAGGAATGTGGAAGCTAGTTTGAACCATTGTTGTCTGCTGCAATTAACACCTCATGAAGATAATTATGCCTGAACTTCACAAACAGATTATATCCAAAGGCATCAGGGGAGTCAAACCGAGCATCATAAGTAACCAAGCGTGAATCTCCATTAGGAGCCAAACTCTAGTCCCAGTTAAGGTTCTCTAACGACTCTCGAACAACTATGATGAGGACACCTAATAATAGTGACTTATTTGACAACCTGTGCTACAATGCCCGAGGTGGGCCGGGCCCATCAACAGCTAAGGAGGAGTGGTCAGAGCGATGGTAGAGAACCTGGAAAAGCTGGGCGAGCTCAAGGCCGTCATCGCGCGGCACAGGCATGAGCCGGGCGGGCTGATGCCGGTGATGCAGGAGGCGCAGGGGATATTCGGCTGTCTGCCGATGGATGTGCAGCAGGTGATCGCCGATGGCATGGGCAAGACGCTCAGCGAGGTCTATGGCGTGGCCACCTTCTACGCGCAGTTTACCTTGGAGCCCAAGGGCAAGCATGTCATCAGCGTGTGCATGGGCACCGCCTGCTATGTCAAGGGCAGCCAGCGGGTGCTGGACAAGCTGGCCGAGTATCTGGAGATACCGGTGGGCAAGACCACAGACGACGGGCTGTTCACCCTGGAGGGCACGCGCTGCCTGGGCGCCTGCGGCCTGGCGCCGGTGCTGACCATCGGCGAAGAGGTCTACGGCCGGGTCACGCCCGATCAGGTGGCCGGCATCCTGGAAAAGTACCGGGAGGCCTAAGCGGGGTGCGCGACATATCGTTGCACCTGCTGGACCTGGCGCAAAACGCCATCCGCGCGGGGGCAAAGCATGTGGCGATGAGCCTGCGCCTGAGCCCCGAGGGCGAGCTGTGCATCAGCCTTAGCGACGATGGCTGCGGCATGGATGAGGCGCTCTTGAAGGGCGCGGGCGATCCCTTTGTCACCAGCCGGGTGACGCGCCGGGTGGGGCTGGGCATACCCCTGGCGCGCGCCAACGCGCAGAGCGCCGGCGGCTGGCTGACGGTGGACAGCGCGCCGGGCCAGGGCTGCCTAGTGCAGATGATGTTCAACACCGCGCACATCGATTGCCTGCCGCTGGGGGCACTGGATCAGACGGTGCTGAGCCTCATCCAGATGAACCCTGAGGCCCCGGAGTTCAGCCTGAGGCTGAGCTCGCCCGCGGGGGAGAGCGACTTTGACACCGCGCAGATCAGGGCCGTACTGGGGCCAGAGGTGCCGCTGAACGAACCCGAGGTCATCAGCTATTTATCGCAGACGCTGTCCGGGCAGCTGCGCAGCATATTGGGAGGGATAGTGGATTGAAGACACTGCAAGAGCTGGAAGCCATCCGCAAGAGCACGCTGGAGAAAATCAGCCTGCGCAAGGAAGACAAGGACGAGGCGGTGCGCGTGGTGGTGGGCATGGCCACCTGCGGCATCGCGGCCGGTGCGCGCCCGGTGCTCGCCACCTTTATGGAGGAGATCGACAGGCGCAGCCTGCGCCACGTCACCGTCACCCAGACCGGCTGTGTGGGCGTCTGCCGGCTGGAGCCGATGGTGGATGTTATCACCCCCGACGGCAAGAAGACCACCTATGTCAAGGTCAACGCCGACAAGGTGCGCATGATCGTGGCCGATCACATCGTCAATGGTCATCCGGTGCTGGAGTACACCATCGCCGGCGATGAGGCCGCCCAGCAGGCGGAGCAGAGAGGATAAGCTATGGATTATTTTCGTTCGCATGTATTGATCTGCGGCGGCACGGGCTGCACATCCTCTGGCTCCCAGCAGATATTTGAGCGGCTGGAGCGGCGGCTGGCCGAGTTTGGCCTGGACAAGGAGATCAAGCCCATCCGCACCGGCTGCTTTGGCCTGTGCGAGGCCGGCCCCATCGTCATCGTCTACCCCGAGGGCACCTTCTACTCCCATGTGCGGCCCGAGGACATGGACGAGATCGTGGCCGAGCATCTGCTCAAGGGCCGCATGGTCAAGCGCCTGATCCACAAAGACAAGGACATGGATGAGTCGCTCAACATCCCGCTGGAAGAGATGCCCTTTTACAAGCATCAGGTGCGCGTGGCGCTGCGCAACTGCGGCGTGATCGACCCGGAGAACATCGATGAGTACCTGGCCTTTGACGGCTATCTGGCGCTGCAAGAGGTGCTGCTGGAGATGACGCCCGAGGGCCTGATCGACCTGCTCAAGCAGTCCGGCCTGCGGGGCCGGGGCGGCGGCGGCTTCCCCACGGGGCTTAAGTGGCAGTTCGCCCGCGCCAGCCAGGCGGAGAAGAAATATGTGGTCTGCAACGCCGACGAGGGCGACCCCGGCGCCTTCATGGACCGCTCCATCCTGGAGGGCGATCCGCACTGCGTGCTGGAGGCCATGGCCATCGCGGGCTACGCGATGGGTTCCGACGAGGGCTATATCTATGTGCGGGCGGAGTATCCCATCGCGGTGCGCCGCCTGCAAAAGGCCATCGACCAG
This sequence comes from uncultured Clostridia bacterium, assembly GCA_934615145.1. Classification (GTDB taxonomy): domain Bacteria; phylum Bacillota; class Clostridia; order Christensenellales; family Aristaeellaceae; genus UBA1038. Next base: position 2,999 of record CAKTTM010000073.1, read on the forward strand.
GCCAAGGAATACGGCCTGCTGGGCAAGGGGATACTGGGCACCGACTTTAACTTTGACATCCACATCCGCCTGGGCGCCGGCGCCTTTGTCTGCGGTGAGGAGACGGCGCTGATGGTCTCCATCGAGGGCGAGCGCGGCGAGCCCCGGCCCAAGCCGCCCTTCCCGGCGGTTAAGGGCCTGTTTGGCATGCCCACCAACATCAACAATGTGGAGACCTACGCCAATATCCCGCAGATTATCCTAAAAGGCCCGGACTGGTTCCGCAGCCTGGGCACGGAGAAATCCACCGGCACCAAGGTCTTTGCCCTGGGCGGCAAGATCAACAACACCGGCCTGGTGGAGGTGCCCATGGGCACGCCCCTCAAGACCGTCATCTACGACATCGGCGGCGGCATCCCCAAGGGCCGCGCCTTCAAGGCGGTGCAGACGGGCGGCCCCTCGGGCGGCTGCATCCCGGCGGAATTGCTCAATGTCTCCATCGACTATGACAGCCTGCTGGACATCGGCTCCATGATGGGCTCGGGCGGCATGATCGTCATGGACGAGGACAACTGCATGGTGGACATCGCCCGCTTCTTCCTGGACTTCACAGTGGATGAGAGCTGTGGCAAGTGCGTGCCCTGCCGCATCGGCACCAAGCGGATGCTGGAGATATTGGACCGCATCACCGAGGGCAAGGGCGAGCACGGCGACATCGAAAAGCTGGAAAAGCTGGCCCGCAATATCAAGGCTACGGCGCTGTGCGGCCTGGGCCAGACCGCGCCCAACCCGGTGCTGAGCACGCTGCGCTATTTCCGCTCTGAGTATGAGGCGCATATCTACGACCACAGCTGCCCGGCCCACCAGTGCAAGAACCTGCTGGAGTACCTGATCAGCCCCACCTGCCGGGGCTGCATGGCCTGCATCAAGGCCTGCCCGGTGGGCGCCATCAGCGGCCAGCCCAAGGGCCAGCACAGCATCGATCAAAGCAAATGCATCAAGTGCGGCGCCTGCATGGAGAAGTGCCGCTTCGACGCCATCAGCCGCCACTGAGCATGAAAGGAAGCCTTGAGATGCCTAATATCAAGCTGAGGATAGACAATCAGACCATCCAGGTGCCCCGCGGCACCACCGTGCTGCAGGCCGCGCGCCAGGCGCATATCCATATCCCCACGCTGTGCTTTTTAAAAGACCTAAACGAGATCGGCGCCTGCCGCATGTGCGTGGTGGACGCGGGCGGGCGCACCCTGCAGCCGGCCTGCGTGCTGGAGGCGGCCGACGGCATGGAGGTCAAGACCAATACCCCCCAGGTGCGCGAGGCGCGCAAGGTGATGCTGGAGCTGATATTGTCCAACCACGACAAGAAGTGCCTAAGCTGCGTGCGCTCGCAAAACTGCGAGCTGCAAAAGCTGTCGCTGGAGATGGGGGTGGACAGCGGCGACGAGTTTGCCGGCCTGCGCACCCACTACAATGTGGATGATGTCTCCCCCTCCATCGTGCGGGATAACAACAAGTGCATCCTCTGCCGCCGCTGCGTATCGGTCTGCGAGAAGACGCAGGCCTGCGGCGTGATAGGGCCTGTGGGCCGCGGCTTTGAGACGCAGATCACCTCGCCCTTTGACCTGCCTTTGAATGACATGGCCTGCATCGCCTGCGGGCAGTGCATCGTGGCCTGCCCGGTGGGCGCGCTGCGCGAAAAGGAGGAGGTCGACCTGGTCTGGCAGCTGCTGGCCGATCCCACAAAGCACGTGGTGGTACAGCCGGCGCCCGCCGTGCGCGCAGCGCTGGGTGAGGAGTTTGGCCTGCCCATGGGCACCAAGGTGACCGGCAAGCTGGCGGCCTCGCTGCGCCGCATGGGCTTTGACAGGGTCTTTGACACCGACTTTGGCGCGGATCTGACCATCGTGGAGGAGGCGACGGAGCTGGTCAGCCGCATCAAAAACGGCGGCGTACTGCCCATGATCACCAGCTGCTCGCCCGGCTGGGTCAAGTTCTGCGAGACCTATCTGCCCGACTTCATCCCCAACCTGTCCAGCTGCAAGTCGCCCCACGAGATGACCGGCGCCATGGTCAAGAGCTACTACGCGCAGAAGATGGGCATCGACCCCAAGTCCATCGCGGTGGTCTCCGTCATGCCCTGCACGGCGAAAAAGTTCGAGGCTGACCGGCCGGAGCTGTCGGTGAATGGCCTGCCCGATGTGGACGCCGTCATCACCACGCGGGAACTGGCGCGGATGATCAAGTCGCTGGGCATCGACTTTGTCAGCCTGCAGGACGAGCCCTTTGACGACCTGCTGGGCGAGAGCACGGGCGCGGCCGCCATCTTTGGCGCCACCGGCGGCGTGATGGAGGCGGCGCTGCGCACCGCCTATGAGACCCTGACGGGCAAGAGCCTGGAGCAGCTGAACTTTGAGGCCGTGCGCGGTGTTAAGGGCATCAAGGAGACCAGCCTGCAGATAGGCGATCTGACACTGCATGTGGCGGTGGCCAACGGCACCGCCAACGCCAAGGAGCTGCTGGAGGCCGTGCGCCGCGGCGAGAAGGCCTACCACTTCATTGAGATCATGGGCTGCCCCGGCGGCTGCGTGACCGGCGGCGGCCAGCCCATCATCTCCGCCTGGGACAGGCAGAACAAGGACGCCCGCGTCGAGCGCGCCAAGGCGCTGTACAACGCTGATGAGGCCATGACCCTGCGCAAATCCCACCAGAACCCGGAGGTGCTGCGCGCCTACAAGGACTTCCTGGGCGAGCCCAACGGCCACAAAGCCCACGAGCTGCTGCATACGCATTACCAGGCCAGACCCATGTACAAACACTAAGGCAACATAGCAGATAGCAAGGCAGCCCCGCGCGGATCCGCGCGGGGCTGCTCAGACCATCAACAAACCCCCGGGAGGTTCGGAGGGCCGCAGCCCTCTGACCAACAATCCGCGTCGGCGGCGTGTACGGCGACGCGGCAAGCCTTGCGTAGCAAGGGTTTCCATGCCCTCCGCCGCCCGGGAGCGTAGCGACAGGCGGAGGGCCGCGAGCCTAACCATCGAAAAGCCGCAGTTTTTCGATGGGCTGGGCAGCCCCGCGCAGATCCGCGCGGGGCTGTTGCTGTCCATGGTTCTGACACAAGAAAGACTACCACGTTTTCAATCCCCCTCAGCGGGGAAAAACGCGCTTTGAAATCCTCTTTGCGCCGCGCGATTGACAAGAGGGCGGCTGACTGCCTATACTGATCCCACTACGGGAACATTTGTTCTCATTATGGGGTGAAGGATGCAGGAACAGGGAAGCCTGGCCAGGCTGTCGGCAGGGCTAAAGCTCAAGGGCATATCGCGCAGGGAGGCGGCCGGCAGGCTGCACCTGAGCTACAGCGCGCTGAACAAGAAGCTGCGCGGCCAGGCGCCGCTGACTCAGCGGGAGCAGCGCCTGCTGCTCATCCTGTGTGAGCAGGAGGAAGCGGGGCAGTCGGCTTGAGGGTGGAGGATTTTCTGCTGAGCCTGCGCCAGCAGCAGGCGCAAATCGGCAGGCTGCTGCGCGTGCAGGCCAGCCTGCGCCAGCAGGCCGCGGACCATGAGGGCAGCGACCCGCTGCTGCATGCCCTGCGCCTGCAGCAGGCGCAGCAGCTGGCCGGGCGCATACTGGACGCCTATGAGGCCAGCGGCAAGCTCTGCGCGCGGCTGAGCCGCTTCATCGATAAACTGCCCGATCCGCAGGAGCGCGAGGTGCTGAAGCTATGCTATCTAAGCGGCCTCAACACCTATCAGATCGGCGAGATACTGGGCTATAGCGAGCGGCATGTCTACCGCATCCGCCACCGCGCGCTGATGCATCTGGAGGGGCTGCGGCGCTAAGGGCGGAGAGTTGAGCCTTGGGCCGCCCTACTTCCCTTCAGCAATCAAGCGCAGGCAGGCATTCAGCGGGCTCTCGCTGGGCTTGCTGAAGTGATCTGGCTGGCTGCCCTGCAGCGGGTTGAGCGAGCCATCGGCATTGGCGCCGCTCTCCACAAAGAAGCCAAGCATCAGCCCGGTGTGATGAAGCGCCACCTGTGAGGCGCCCTGCAGCACCCCGCCGTCGCCGCCGGTGGTGCGGCCCACCACGGTGGCCCAAGCGGTATCCAGGCAAAAGCGGGTGAACATCTCGGCGGCGGAGTAACAGACCTCGTCCACCAGCAGCCAGCGCCGCAGCGGCCTGTCCACCTGGGGCGCCCAGTAGCCATCCAAGGGAAAGCGCTGTGTCTTTTGCCCCAGATGCGTCATGCCAAGCTCGCTGACAAAGTCCGGCAGCCCAGGCATATCCGGACTGATGGGCCGCAGGTCGGTGTGCTCGTACTGGGGCGCGATGATGTCGGTCAGGCGCAGGTAGGAGGTATAGCTCCAGCTGACCGGCTCGCTGAAGGCCGAGACGATATGGTGCATCCAGTGAAGCGTTTGCCCCCCGCCATTGCCGGTGATATCGATGATGACATGCTGGGCCTCCGGATGCCGCGACAGGGTATCCGCGATAGGCACCAGCCGCTGCGGGTCAAAGGCGGCCTTGAAGATGGGATAGCGTATATGAAGGGCCCGGCTGCCCGGGATGTAACGCATGGCGATTTCTGGCGGCTGGCTATCGTAGCGCATCGGCTGATGCGCCGAGGCCAGCTGCGCGTAGCTGGCCATGCCCTGGGGCGAGTAGAGCTGCACCCAATAGTCCCAGTCCTCCCCCTGTCGCCGGGCATAGTCATAGCTGAGCCTGAAGGCATCGGGGCTCACAGGCCCCAAGTGGGCCAGGTAGCCCGGCGCCGCGCAGACATCCTGCATCAGCAGATAGAGGCCCGCCGCGTCAGTCACGCGCGGGCCTATCTTAGCGCGGACCTCCAGGCGCAGGGCCTCCAGCTCGGCCTCGCTCTTGCCCGCCAGCGGCAAAAAGGGAAAGCTCTCATGCAGTATCGCCCACATCTGGTCATAGTCGGCCAGCAGTTCCTCGGTGGTGAAGCTAAGCTTGACCGGCTGATCAGCGCCGCCGCTTGCTGCTAAGCAGGGCAACAGCAGCGCCAGCAGCAGGCTGACGGCCATCAGGCGTCTTAGCATATGCTTTTCTCCTTTGCGAGCGCGCTCTGCGCTCAAGCGCGCGCGTCTGTCAGTATCTGCTTCTGGTCGATCTGCTGTCATCATAGCATGAATGGCATTTCTTTGCCAAGCGCTGTTGTGAGGCCTTTGCCCCGCTTGACGGCGCATTGGTCATGGGCTACGATGGCCAAAGCAACAGGAGGGAAACGGCATGCGCATACTCTTCATCGGAAATAGCCACACCTATTACAATGACATGCCCTGGCTGTGCCAGCA
>CAKTTM010000074.1 GCA_934615145.1 uncultured Clostridia bacterium
TGTGGGCTCGTCAAAGAGCAGCAGTTGGGGCTCCATGCACAGCGCCCGGGCGATGGCCACGCGCTGCTTTTGCCCGCCGGACAGCTGGGCCGGGCGGGCGTCGCGGTAGGGCAGCATGCCCACCCGGTCCAGGTAGAACTGGGCTTTTTGCTCGCTCTCCTCCCTGCTGCGGCCCAGTACCTTGCGCTGGCCCAGCACGCAGTTTTGCAGGGCGCTTAGGTTTTCAAACAGGTTGAACTGTTGAAAGACCATGCCCACACGGGCATGAAAGCTGCCCTGGGGCAGGGAGCGCACATCCTCGCCATGCAGCAGTATGCTGCCCTGGTCGGGCATCTCCAGCAGGTTGACGCAGCGCAGCAGGGTGGACTTGCCCGAGCCCGAGGGGCCGATCAGGCAGACCACCTCGCCCTGATCGATGGTCATATCGATGCCGCGCAGTATCTCATTGCGGCCAAAGAACTTATGCAGACCTTGAATGCTGAGAATATTTGCCATCGTCCCCTCCTATCGCTGCAGCTTGATCTCGGCGGCCGGGTTGGTCTGGCTGCCGTAGACGGTGTAGCTGTCGCCGCCGGATAGCTTCTTTTCCACCAGGCGCAGCAGGCGGGTGGTGGTGAAGGTGAGGATGAAGTAGATGACAGCCGTGATGAAGAAGACCTCAAAATAGCGCCAGTAGGTGCCGGCAGCCGACTTGGAGGTGAAATAGAGCTCGGTGACGGAGATGACATTGAGCACGCTGGAATCCTTGATATTGACCACCAGCTCGTTGCCCACCGAGGGCAGTATGTTGCGGATGGCCTGGGGCAGTATCACTGACTGCATCATCTGCCAGTGCGACAGGCCAATGGCGGTGGCGGCCTCACGCTGCCCGGCTGGGATGGACAGTATGCCGCCGCGCACGATCTCGGCCATGTAGGCCCCCGTATTGATGCTGACCACCAGCAGCGCGGCCACCAGGGCCGGTATATCCAGGTTGAGGTATTGCAGCGCGCCGTAATAGACCACCATGGCCTGCACGATCATGGGCGTGCCGCGGAATATCTCGATGTAGGCGGTCAGCAGCCACTTGGCAAAGGCCAGCAGCGCCTTCTTGGCCCCGCCGGCGCCAAGGCTCAGCTGCGCGGTGCGCACCACCGCCACCAGCAGGCCGATGATGAAGCCCGCCAGCGTGCCCACCAGGGCGATCAGCAGCGTGGTGCCCGCACCGCTCAAGAACAGCTGCCAGTATTTGTCGAGGATGAACTGTACCCAGGAAAAGAATGTCGTTGGCAAGAGAACTCCTTATGGATGGTGTGCCTTGGATAGAGGTAGCAGATTAGGAATGAGGGATTAGGAATGCGGAATGACCGGGGTTTGCTGTGGCGCTGCCTATCGAATGACGCGCTGTGCACAGCGCAGCAGGCTGAGCTCCACGCCGTGACGGTAACCATCCCTAATTCCTCATTCCTAATTCCTCATTCCGCATTCCTCATTGGTTCAAGGGTTGCCTGGCCACGGCTTCGTCCATGATCTGGTCGCGCTGGGCCTGGTCGATGGTGGCGAGGATGGCGTCGATCTGCGCCGCCAGGGGGCTGCCCTTTTGCAGGCCGACGGCGATGGCGGTGTCTTCCTCGCTGGCCACGAAGCCCTGGCCCTCGTCAAAGACCACAAAGCCAAAGTCTGGGTTGGCGGCAACGGCCGAGACCGCGCCGGGGCGCTCGGAGATATAGCCATCGATGCGGCCGGAGGCCAGGGCCACCGTCATCGCCGGGAAGGTATCCATGGCCGTCAGCTTCTTGACGCCGGGGATCTGGTCGATCACGGTGTAGTGGAAGGTGTTGAGCTGCCCGGTGATCTGAGCCCCGCTGAGCTGAGCCAATGACTTAGCATTGGCGTAGGGGCCGTCTTTGCGGACGACCACCACCAGCTGGCTGTTGTAATAGGGCTGGGTGAAGTCGATGACCAGCTTGCGCTCAGCAGTCGGGCTCATGCCGGCGATGATGGCGTCAATCTTGCCGCTTTGCAGGGCCATGGGCAGGCCATCCCACTCGGTCTTGACGATCTCCAGCTCCAGGCCCAGGCCCTTGGCGATGAGCTTGGCGATCTGCACATCGTAGCCGTCGGCATAGCCGCCCGCCTGGATGGCGACCGCCTGCTCACTGGCGCCCGACTGTGTCCAGTTGTAGGGCGCGTAGTCACACTCCATGCCCACCTTGAAGGTGGCGGCGCTGGCCCCCAGTGTCAATACCAGCAGCAGGGCCAAAACCAAGCTTAGTTTCCTCATCGTGTTTGTCCTCCTCGACCAAATTGGGCGGCGAAGCTGCTACGCTTCGCCGCCCAAGAGATGCTCTGTGGTGCGGGTCCGTCAGATAGCGCTCCACAGCAGTGCTGTGACAGTGAGCGGCATCTTCTCCCGCTCCCCAACCCGGTGCCCGCGGCAAGCCCTGGGTTTCGGTGGTTCCCCTTTCGCAGCGTATCCTCGCCCTCCGCGGGCTCCGCGCTGTTACTGATGTATCCACGCCTCTATCCTAAAACCTTAGGAACTATGCACTTAGACGCATCATAGGGGCAGGGGGCGGGCTTTGTCAAGCAAAGCGATGTACTTGCGCTGTATCTGTGTCAGGTATGTAACAATTTCGCCGCGTGAATTGACAGGCAAAGGCAGCGCCCGGTATCATCTGAGACAGGAAAAACCACCCCTGCTGCCTTGTCGTACCATCGAAGGGAGGGACCAAACTGCTCAAGCGCGCTCTGTGTATCTGGCTGGTGGCCTTGCTGCTGCTGCCCCTGTTGGGGCTGGCGGAGACGGCCTATACCCCCCTGGCAAAGGGCGACAAGGGATCGCTGGTGCGCCAATTGCAGACCCGGCTGATCGAGCTGGGCCTGCTCAAGGGCAAGGCCGACGGCCTCTATGGCAGCAAGACCCAGGCCGCCGTGCAGGCCGGGCAGCAGCATCTGATCGATACCGGCCACCACCTGCCCGCAGACGGCCGGGCAAGCATAGAGACCCAGGCCCTGCTCTACGACGACCAGGCCATGAGCGCCCTGCTCGACTTGAAAGTGGGGGACAAGGGCACCCGTGTCTCCGCCTTGCAGGCGCAGCTGTACGATCTGCGGCTGCTGGACGCGCTGCCGGATGGTGACTTTGGCGAGAACACCCGCCAGGCGGTGCTTGCCTTTCAGCAGGTGCTGGTGGAGGCCAAGCGGCCCGGCGCCCAGCTCAGCGGCGTGGCCGACCATCTGACGCGCAGCAGCCTGTCGGGCGACCTGAAGGGCCTGCCGCTGCGCGTGCCCCAGACCTTTGATGAGGCCTACCCCGAGGCGCTCACAGGCGAGGATCTCTACGCCAAGGGTGCCATGCTCATCGATATGCGCACGGGGGAGATACTGCTGAGCAAGGCCTCCGACGAGCGGCTCTATCCTGCCAGCACCACCAAGATCATGACGCTGATGCTGGCGCTGGAGAAGATAGCGCCGGATAAGATCGTCACCATCCCCGAGGCCGCCAGCGCCGTACCCAAGGACAGCTCGCTGACGCCGGTCAAGCCCGGCGAGCAGATGCCCTTTATCGACCTGCTCTATGGCCTGATGCTGCGCAGCGGCAATGACGCGGCGGCGGCGGTGGCGGTGCTGTGCGCGGGCACGCAGGAGGCCTTTGTCCGCCAGATGAATGAGCGCGCCCAGCAGCTGGGCATGAGGGGCAGCCACTTCATGAACCCGCATGGCTATCACGACCCTGAGCATTACAGCACCCCCGCCGACCTGGCCAAGCTGGCCCAGGCCGCCATGCAGTCAGAGGCCTTCCGCCAGATCGTGAGCACCACCAGCCACCAGATGCAGCCCACCAAGCTGCGCCCGGCCTTGACCATCAAGGTCAACACCGATCTGTTCGACCCAGCCAGCCCCTATTATTACGAGGGCGCCTTTGGCATCAAGTCGGGCTATACGCGGGCGGCGGGCTTTTGCTACGCGGGCAGCGCGGTCAGAGAGGGCCGGCTCTACCTGGCGGTGGTCATGGGCTGCCGCACGCGCAATCAGGGCTGGACGGACATGGCGCGGCTGTTTGACCGGGGATTTGCCGAGGCTGTGGAGCCCTAAGGAGGCAAATATGCATAGAGCAAGGTGTTGCGCCCTCTGCCTGGCGCTGCTGCTGGCCTTTGGCCTGAGCGCACAGGCGCAGACGCCGATGGTCATATTCGACTACGAGCCGGAGAGCCTGCTGATGCTGCCCGATGGTGGCCTGGTCTATAGCGCCATCACCACTGGCGCCACGGGGGACAGGCAGGTCACGGGGCTCATCGCCCTGGACGAGCAGGGTTTTCAGCGCTGGGCGCTGTCACTGCCCGGCGGCATGCAGGGCATGAACAATGCGCTCAGCCTGCTGACCGACGGCAGCCTGGCCTATCTGGGCAATCTGCCCTTTTCCCGGCACTATGCATTGTCCGTGGCGACTGATGGCGCGGTGAAGGGGCACTATGCCCTGCTGCCAGAGGGCGCGATCTTCCCTACGCTGTCAGGCGGCGCAGTCTACTACAGCCGCTATGATGGCTTTGGCTATCCAGAGTACAAGACAGAGGGCTACCAGGGCCTATGGCGCATGGACCTAAGCGGCAAGGCGGAGCGAATCAGCTTTGCTGGCGCGCCGGATGCCCGTATCATCACGCGCATGCAGCAGCTGGCTGGCAGCCGCTATGCCCTGGTGACTGATGCCGACTTCAAAGCCTCGCTCTTGAAACTTGACGATCAGGACAAGGCCCTCTGGCGCTATGACCTGAGATGGCTGCCCGCGGGCAGTGAGTTTGAGGCAGCACAGGGAGCGGATGAGGGGTTGCTGTTTGCCTATGTGTTTTTCAGCAGGCGGGCAGCGACCTGTATTTGATCAGGCTGGATGGCCAGGGGCGCGAGCTGGGCCGCGCGCAGCTGGAGCACAGCAGCTTGAAAGACATCCGGCTCAAGCGCCTGACCGCCCTGGCAGAGGGCGGCTACAGCCTGCTGGGCACGGCGGGCAGCCCTGAGGCCTATGCCTTTGAGCTGCGGCTGGATGACGAGGGCCAGCCGCTGTCCACTCGCTGGTACGCGCCGGGCGTCAGACTCTACGCTGATCCCCAGGGCAGCCTGGCCTGCCTGCAGGACATGACAGGCCAGTACAGCGCCAACGCGCACATCGCCTACAGCAGCCCGCCTTGGTGCTTGCTCAGGGCGTGGGATGTGAGCGGGCCGGACTTGGGGCCGATAAGCCTCAAGGCGTTAACGCCATAAGGGGAGTATATGAGACGCATGTTGGGTCTTTGTCTGCTGACGCTGTGCCTGCTCTTGCCGTTGACGGCCGTGGCACAGGCGCCGCTGTTTCCCATGCGGGCACAGGGCCTTTGGGGTTATATGGACGCGAAGGGCCACACCGTGATCGCGCCTCAGTACCTGAGCGCGGAGGATTTTCGGGGCGATGTCGCGCTGGTGCAGAGTGAGGCGGGCTATATGCTCATCGATCACCAGGGCCAGCCGCTGCTGGCGCAGCCAGAGCACCTCATCGCGTCTATCGACGGACGGGATGATGGCCTGTACAGCATCAGCGATGACCAGGGCCGCGAGGGCTACTATGACCTGAAATATGGCGTCTATTGCCCGCCGCGCTACGCGGGGCTGATGCTTGAGTTTGCCTCTGATATGATTCCCTTTTATGAGAACTGGCTGGTGGGCTATGTAGACCGCCGTACTGGCGAGATCGCCATTGAGCCCCGCTATGAACCCAATGACAACCCCCTCTTTTTTGATGATGTCTTTGCCAGTGGGGACATCCCCAAAGACGGGCAAACCATGGGGGAACGGATAGCTTGTGACATTATCCAAGGCAACGGACAAATCCTGCATCTGCCCGAGGGCATCCGCATCGTGGGTGCGTTCAGCCGGGGGCTGGCCAGCTTTGAGGATGCCAGCCTTGAGGCAGAGATCGAGGCCAGCGGCGAGCGCTGGCGCCTTGGTCTGATAACTGCTGAGGGTCAGGTCGTGATCCCTCCGAAGTACCTGTGGATCGGCTCTGCCAGCGAGGGCCTGATATCGGTCTGCAACGCGCAGGGCCTCTGGGGCCATGTGGATATGCGGGGGCAGACAGTCCTCTCACCCCGCTACGCAGGCTGGTTTGGCGATGGCGCGCAGTATGGCTATATCTTCCACCACGGCATGGCGCTCTTTGAACTGACCGACGGAAGCGCCATCGCCATCGATCCCATGGGCAATGAACTGTTCCGCCTGGAGAAGGGCAGCTTTGACCGCCTGGGCGGCCTGATGGACAATGGCCTGATATGGTTTGAGCAGGGCTGGCGCAGTGGCCTGCTGGATAGCACAGGCCGTTTGATATCGCCCGCTGTCTACCAGCTGCCGGACGAAGGCCCCTGGTATAGCGACCGCTTCCCGCAGGGCAGGCAGGCAGTGGCCTTGGATGGCCTTTGGGGCTATCTGGATAACGGCGGCCAGCTTGTCATCCCCTGCCAGTACGACAGCGCGCAGAATTTCCGCCATGGCCTGGCGCGTGTGGAGAAGGATGGCAGGCTGGCCTATATCGACTTGAGTGGCGCCACGGTGTGGCAGGAGGACTGAGCCTGCCTTGAATTGCCCGACCCGCTGGTATACAATGCAGATGGACGAAACTGGGGGAGGGTAATCATGAATATCGCCATCGGCAATGACCACGCGGGGCTGGACCTCAAGCAGGCCGTGATCGAGGCCATTGAGGCCCTGGGCTATCAGCATACGGACTTTGGCACCAACAGCCACGACAGCTGTGACTATCCCCTGCAGGGCGAGGCGGCGGCCAAGGCGGTGGCCGATGGCCGCTGTGACCTGGGCATCGTCATCTGCGGCACCGGCGTGGGCATTGGCATCTCCGCCAACAAGGTCAAGGGCATCCGCTGCGGCATCGTGTCCGAGCCCTATTCGGCGCTGATGGCCCGCCAGCACAACGACGCCAACATGCTGGCCCTGGGCGCCCGCGTGATCGGCAGCGAGGTGGCCAAGCTGATCGTGCGCACTTTCCTGACCGGCAGCTTTGAGGGCGGGCGCCATCAGCGGCGGGTGGACCAGATCATGGCCATCGAGGCCTTTGACGGCGTGGATGCGGGCCAGGTCTGAGAATAGCGGCTACCCCTGGCGCTACGGATGGCCCATTGCGCTCTACTACGCGACGCTGGGCATCTTCCAGGGCTATATCGCCAAGTACTTTCAATCCGTGGGGATCGCGGCTGACAGCGCGCAGATGATGTGGCTGATGGCCGCGATGCCTTTGGTTGCCCTGCTGGCGCAGCCGCTGTGGGGCAGGGCGGCTGACCGCCTGCGCTGGCGCAACAGCGCGCTGTGGCTGATGGGCATGATGAGCACCGCCATGGCAGCCCTGCTGCCGCTGAGCCGCCAGTTTACCTACGTGATGGCGCTCACCTGCCTGTTTGCCGCCTTCTTTACAGCCATCCAGCCGCTGACGGACAGCATCGTGCTGGAGGACATGCAGCAGCGGCGCGCCGCCTTTGGCCCCGTGCGCCTGATGGGCAGCCTGGGCTTCGCGCTGACCAATCTGCTGCTGGCGGGCTGGCTTGCCCTGCACTATGAGCTGGTGCCCTGGGTGACGGCGCTGTATGGCCTGGCGCTGACCATCAGCACGCTGACGCTGCCCCGCGTGCGGGGCCATCAGCGCGGGCTGAGCAAGGTGCCCATCTGGCAGGCGCTGCGCGCCCCCAGCATGCTGCCGCTGCTGCTGATGACGGCGGCGCTGATGCTGGCGATGGGCTATTTCTACAGCTATTTTACACTGCACTTCACCGCGCTGCCCGGCGGCAGCGCAGGCCTGCTGGGCCTGGGCTACTTCATCTCCGCCGTCTGCGAGCTGCCCTTTTTGCTGCTCTCCGACCGGCTCTACCGGCGCTTTGGCACGGGCAGGCTGATGGTCTTCTCCGCCCTGCTGCTCTGCCTGCGCTTTGCCATCATGGGCCTGGCCACTGACGCCAGGTGGCTGCTGCTGAGCCAGGTGCTGCACGGCGGCGGCTTCATCGTGATCACGGTCTCTATGGCCAAGTACATCAACGACACCATCCCTGACGAGCTGCGCTCGGCCGGCCAGATGCTGCTGGCGCTGGTGGCCTTTGGCCTGGCGCGCGTGTTTGGCACCTTTGCAGGCGCCTATGTCAGCCGGCTGACCGGCGGCACTGCGGGCGGCTTTCTGGCCATGGCGGCGCTCTGCCTGGTCGCCTGCCTGCTGGGGGCCGGCTACTTCTTCCGC
>CAKTTM010000075.1 GCA_934615145.1 uncultured Clostridia bacterium
TCGCCACCTGGCCCGTCGGAGAGTTCGTATGCCGCGACGTCCGCTTCGACCGCGACCGCGCGCCGGACGCTGGCGTCGACGAAGGGGTCGCTGGCCGGCGGTGCCCAGGCCTGCTGCTGGGCGGCACTGACGGTCAGCGTCTTGGTGTAGCGTGAGGCCCAGTCCCCCGCCTGGTTGGGGTCGTTGTTCAGGTAGACCGCTGTCCAGCCATTGGCCGGATCCGCCGGATCGCTGTCATTGGTCTGCGCCTGCAGATAGGCTCGCGTCACATCGCCAAACTGGGGATACATGGGCGTGACGGTCCTGATCCAGGTCAGCAGCTCGTCCTTGCCATAGGGGAAGACATAAGGGTAGGGCATCACGCGCTCGAGCTCGAAAGCTCTGTCCTGGAAGGCATAGCTGCCATCGGGCTGAAGCGTAGCCCCCATCGCCGCCTGAATGTCGGACAGGCTGGGCAGCTGCTGCGTGGGCTTGAGCGTCAGCAGCGCCGGATCCGCGGGCGGCGTACCGCCCTGCCACAGCTTTTCCGCCGTGACGCAGTGATAGTCGCCCTTGAAGGTGACGCCCGCGATGGCGCGCTCGCCCAGGCTGAGGGCGCGGCTGCTGTCAAAGACGACCAGCAGACCGCTGCCGGCTGGCAGATAGGGCACCGTCAGCGTCAGCGTCCTGCCGTCCGCGCTCAGGCTCTGCCCGGTGATCAGCTCATTGCGCAGGGTATAGCTGTCGCCCGCCATCTCCGGGTGGGTGACATCGTCAAAGAGTTTTTGCGTGTAGGCGGTGTAATCGGCAACTGGCTTGATCGTCCAGTCAAAGACATAGTTGTCATCTTTCAGGCCCTTGATATTGGCTTCGTTGATGTCAATGGTGATGGTCGCGTTGAGCATGTCATACTTGGTGCCGATGGGGATGCGCCACTGCACCGGATTAGCGTAGTGCTGTACCTCCATGCGGCCCATGGTGTGGCTCTCGTCAAAGCTGTGGCGCACCTTCCAGGTATAGTTGGTGTTGCCCCACTCCTTGGTGGTCATGTCAGTGATCGCCTCGGCGTACCACTCAAACTCGCAGGGCTTGTCCACGATCACACCGCTGCGGACAGGCTCAAAGCGGTTGACGACGTCCATGCCATTTTCGGTCTTGACCGCCACATCCAGTGTCAGGGGCTTGCCATTGGCGTACACCTCGCGGACGCTGTAGATATAGGGGCGCCCCTGATCGTCCTTTGCGGGCAGGTCAGTCCATTCGTAGCTATTGGTGATATCCCCGGCAGGCGCCGTGGGCAGGGTGGCCAGCGTGTAGGGGAAGGGCAGGGGTGCTGGCGAAAGGCCGGGCACAGGCTCTGGCACAGAGCCCGGCAGCACAGCCGGATCCACCTGACGGTAGAGCTTGAGCCATACATCCAGATACTGCGGGCTGCCCTTGAGCATCGTCGCAGCCTGCGCCTGGCTGAGGTTGGCCCAGGTCTTGGTGCCGATGCGCTCGACGAGCTCAATCACAGTGATCTGATAGCTGACATAGGGTTTTTCGATCTCGCCCTGGTTGAAGCTATCGGTTGCCTTGACGCGGATGATGGTGGTGCCTGGGCCGACGGCGGTGACCAGGCCACTGTCGCTGACAGTGGCGACAGCTGTGTTCTCGCACAGGTAGAATAGCGTCTTGTCCGCTTCGTTGTCGGATGATGCGCCATCGGGCAGCAGAACATTTGAGTACAGCTCGTCAGCGGCAACGGATAACTGGTCAGTTTGGCCGACAGTGATGCTCAGGGGAATGCTGGCATCAGGCGCTGTCATTGTGGGGGTCAGCGTCTTGACCAGCTCGGTGAAGCGGCTGTTGGCAAAGCTGTTGATGGTGCTGCCTGTTACCTTGAGGGTTTGTTGGGTGTGGTATGTATCGGCATCCAGCAGGTAGGCGCCATCATTGGCAGCGTAATTGGGGTCATAAGGGTCTGAGACGGAGAAATACCCAGGTTCAGTCGGGTCAGCGCTGGTGCCGCTGACCGCCTCCTGCAGGGTGTATTTGGCCAGCGCGTCAAAGTCGAAGTTGTACAGCTTGACATTGGCGCCCGAGGCGCCCAGGTTGAAGGTGGCGCCTGCCTTGACGGGTACAGGATCCGTGCCTGGCGGGGTGATCTGGCTGGCTACGGCCACGATATCTATCGGCTCAGCGCCAAAGTCCGGTAGGTTGAAGCCATCAATGTCGTTATCTTTAGCGACGTACTTGATTTTCAGCGGTGGCTGCTTGACCGGTTGGCCATTGTAGAGGATACCTTCCAGCAATGTATCCACCTCTCGCAGCGTGGTCAGCTGTGCAGACACCGCTTTGCTTAGGTTCTCATCGATGATCCAACAGCGCTCCTGGCGATCATAGATGGTATATCTGCTAAGCAAGGTAGACTGCTGGGCAGCGGTAAGCGCTGTCACATACAGGTCGCTGACAAGCATGGCGGGGGCGCTAGTGCTGCCGTTGCTGTTGCGATAATACACATAGCGATAGTTCTCGGGGACGGTATTAAGGGTATAGATATAATCCTGAATGTAAATCACATGGTCTTGCAGGCTGATATTATCCCCGATGTAGGCTGCGTTCTTGGTACGATCTGTCATGGTGACGTCATTGGCATTTTCGATCTTGATCTCATTGGCGCCAGCGTTCTGCGCCCGGTCGGAAAAAGTCAAGTCCTTCATATACACATTCGCCGACTGGTTGGTGCTCAGCAGGCCGTGGCCTGAGGTGGTTTTGATGTTGGTAAAGGTAATACCTTCAATATTGGCCTGTTCAGCCATGTTGCCGTCATTGTCCAGGAAATAGATGATGTTGAGGGCGACATTCTTCTTAATTAGGATCAAACCACCCGCTGGCGTTGGTTGCAACAACATTTTGGATGGTGCTGTTTCGCATCACAAAGCCATCCAGATTGCTGTTGACCA
This sequence comes from uncultured Clostridia bacterium, assembly GCA_934615145.1. Lineage (GTDB taxonomy): Bacteria > Bacillota > Clostridia > Christensenellales > Aristaeellaceae > UBA1038. Next base: position 2,925 of record CAKTTM010000075.1, read on the forward strand.
TGATAAAGTACTCGCCCCTGTTGCCACCAGCACCATTCTCTTTGTTGGCCTGCATGTCTCGACCGCCACCATCAAAGATAATACCGTCGATATAGATATTGGGCTGTGCAAAACCAGTGCGCTCGAGCTTAGTGGGCGTCTGGCTGCTGGTGGACACGCGCATAAATACCGGCTTCTCATCCAGCGCCACCAAAGACAAGTTGGGCTGGCTGAACTGATAGTACTCGGTATCGTTGCGGTAGATGCCGCTGTCAAAAAACCATGTGGTATTGGCACTATAAGTCAGGCTGCCCAACCCTGTCTTTGTCGCGCTGTAGGCACCGGCGTCCATGGTGGGCAGGACATGGGTGGTAACATCGTAGGTCACTCCCCTATATGTTACCGTACTTGTCCCAGCCTTGGCTGGATCCTGCGTGACGAAGTGATAGGCCACCACGCCGTCATCATAACTGTTTTTGGCTTCCCTATAGGACTGATCAACCCCCGTGGTCCCCACCTGATATACTCCGGCATCAGGCTGAAAGGCGCCAATAGTCGTCAGCACTGCCTGCGCGCTTTGCAGCAGCAGACAAATCAACAGGATGATGCTCAGGGTGAGAATCCGTTTTGAACTTTTCATGTGGCTTCCTCCGATGCGATGGTGATCATCCTGGGCTGCTCAATCAGCGTCTAAACCCATGATGGCAAGATATTCACACCGAAGCATAACTCCTCGTTAACGTAATTGCAATACTTGTTCGTATAATTTGTAAATAGCTAGACAGATGGAAGGAGTACGTCCATTCTCACCATCGATTTTCCTTGATGGAACTTGATATACCGACACTTTCTGAACAGCTATCCAGCCATGACGAACAAGTCATAAATACCCTCAAATCCCCCTTTACTTCACTGTGATAAAGTGATATCATGCTATCAATTCAGAGGGGAGGCAGGCATGAGCAAGGCAAAGGACGAGGGGGCCATGCAGGCGGGGCAGCTGTATCAGGCGCTGCTGGCGCTGGACAGCGAGGCGCAGTGCGCGGCCTTCTTTGAGGATCTGTGCACCTATCAGGAGCTAAGCGAGATGGCCCGGCGCCTGGAGGTGGCGCGCCTGCTGCGCGAGGGGCTGAACTATCAGCAGATAGGGGCCGCCACCGGCGTCTCCACTGCCACCATCAGCCGGGTCAACCGCGCGCTGCGCTATGGCGCGGGCGGCTATGCCCAGGTGCTGGACAGGCTGGCGCAGCCGCAGGCCAATGTGGACCTGCTGCCCGGCAGCGGGCGGCGCTCAGGCGGGGCGGGCAGACCGCCGATCAGTCAGGAGGCACAGGATGACAAGCAAAGCAGAGGCTGAGCTGCGACTGCCGCGCAGCCTGCTGGACCCGCAGGAGCGCGCGGTGCTGGCACTGCGGCAGCTCTATCTGTCGCGGGGCTACCGGCGCGCCCGGATGGGCAAGTTTGAGCCCTATGATCTCTACGCCCGGCACAAGGACTTCCTGGTCTCAGACGCCGTTCTCACCTTCACTGGCCAGGGCGGCCGTTTGCTGGCGCTGCGCCCGGATGTGACGCTCTCGCTGGTCAAGGGTTACAGCGGCCGGGATATCCAGCGGCTGCAATATAATGAGACGGTCTACCGTCCGGGCCCGGACGGCGACCACCGGGAGATCATGCAGGCGGGGCTGGAATGCCTGGGCGATATAGACCTGGGGCTCAGCTGCGAGGTGCTGGGCCTGGCGGCCGCCTCGCTTCAGGCGCTGGGGCAGGATCATGTGCTGACCTTAAGCCACAGCGGTCTGGTGCAGGAGGCGCTGAACGCCGCTACCGATGAGCCCCAGCTGCAGGCCGAGCTGCGCGAGCTGCTGCGCCTCAAATCACTGGGCGCGCTGCAGGCGCTGCGCCAGGGCGGGCGGCTGAATGAATCGGCCTACGGGCTGCTGCGGCTGATGATCGTCACAGAGGGCGCGCCCGAGGAAGCCTTGAGCGCGCTGGCAGGGCAGCTGCCCGCCAGCCCGGCGCTGGCCGAACTGCGCCAGGTCTGTGAGTATTTGAGCGCCCAGGGCAATGGCCAACAGACGCGGCTGGACTTCTCCCTCTACTTTGACCCGCACTACTACGAGGGCCTGGTGTTCAAGGGCTATCTGGCCCCGCTGCCCGAGGCCCTGCTCTCCGGCGGCCGCTATGACCCGCTGATGCGGCGGATGAAGAAGGCGGCCGGCGGCATCGGCTTTGCGGTCTATCTGGAGCAACTTGACAGGCTAAATGGGGAGGCACAGGCATGATCAACATCGCGCTGCCCAAGGGCCGCCTGGGGGAGAAGGCCTACCAGCTCTTTGACAAGGCGGGCTATGGCTGCCCAGAGGCCATCAGCGACAGCCGCAAGCTGCTGTTTGAGAACCCGGACAAGGGCATCTGCTACTTCTGGGTGAAGCCGGCCGACGCCGCCATCTATGTGGCACGCGGCGCTGCCGACCTGGGCGTCTGCGGCAAGGACATACTGGCCGAGCAGCGCATGGATCTCTATGAGCTGCTGGACCTGCAGATCGGCAAGTGCCGCATGTGCGTGGCGGCAAAGAACGGCTTTGTGGACGATCCCAGCCGGACGCTGCGGGTGGCCACCAAGTTTCCCGCTATCGCGCGGGACTATTATGAGGGCCTGGGCCGGGACATCGACATCATCGGGCTGTCGGGCTCCATTGAACTGGCGCCGCTACTCAACCTCTCAGACGTGATCGTGGACATCGTGGAGACCGGCACCACGCTTCGGGAAAATGACTTGTCACCCACCGACACCATCTTTGACATCAGCGCGCGGCTGATCGCTAATAAGGCGGCCTACCAGTTCAAGCGGGCCGCCATGGCGCCGCTGCTGCGCGCGCTGGAGGAGCAGCTATGATCGCCATCACATACGCGGACAGGCAAAGCCGGGACAGCCTGCTGGGCGGCCTGCCACAGGCCAAGGACGTCAGCCAGCCGGTCAGTGACATCATCGCCGCCGTGCGCGCCCAGGGCGACCAGGCGCTCTACGAGCTGACCGAGCGCTTTGACGGCGTGAAGTTGGATAGCCTCAAGGTGAGCCAGGCGGAGATAAATGAGGCCGTGGCCAGCCTGCCAGAGGAGCTGCTGCAAGTGATTAGGCGGGCCGCCGACAACATCCGCGCCTTTCACCAGCGGCAGGTGAGACAGGGCTTTCTTTGCCAGGACAGGCCGGGCGTCACCCTGGGGCAAAAGGTATTACCGCTGGACAGCGTGGGGCTCTATGTGCCCGGCGGCACGGCCAGCTATCCCTCCAGCGTGCTGATGAACGCCGTTCCGGCTAAGATCGCGGGCTGCCCGCGCATCGTGATGACTACCCCGCCGGACAGGCAGGGCGGCGTGGCGGCGGCTATCTTGGCGGCGGCCAGCATCGCCGGCATTGATACCATCTATAATATTGGCGGCGCGCAGGCCATCGCGGCCCTGGCCTATGGCACGGCCAGCGTCCCCCAGGTGGACAAGATCGTGGGCCCCGGCAATGCCTATGTGGCCGAGGCCAAGCGGCAGGTCTATGGCCAGGTGGCCATCGACATGATCGCCGGCCCCAGCGAGATACTGATCATCGCCGACGCGGCCAGCGACCCTAAGCACCTGGCGGCCGACCTGCTCAGCCAGGCGGAGCATGACGCGCTGTCGGCGGCGATACTGATCACGCCCAGCGAGCCGCTGGCCCTGCTGGTGCAGGCGGAGATCGAGCGGCAGCTGAGCCTGTTGCCCCGCCAGCAGATCGCCAGAGCCTCCATCGAAGGCCGCGGACGCATCATCATCTGCCGCGACCTGGAGGAGGCCTTGGCGCTCTCCAACCTGATCGCGCCGGAGCATCTGGAGCTGCAGATGGATGAGCCCTTTGCCTGGCTGGACCAGGTGCGCCACGCGGGCAGCGTCTTTCTGGGCAGGCATTGTCCGGAGGCCATGGGCGACTATCTGGCCGGCACCAACCACACCCTGCCCACCGGCGGCACGGCGCGCTTCTCCAGCGCCTTGTCGGTGGATGACTTTGTCAAGAAGATACAGTTTAGCTACTATACCAGGCAGGCCCTGCTGCGCGAGGGGCCGGACGCCGCGCGCTTTGCCAGGCAGGAAGGCCTGGAGGCCCACGCGCGCAGCGTGGAGAGCCGCTATGACAATTTTGACGAGGTGACAGCATCATGAGCAAGTTCATGCAGCCCCGGTACGCCCTGTTTGACACCTATTCGGCGGGCGAGCAGCCCCGCGACCGTGAGTACATCAAGCTCAACACCAATGAGGCGCCCTACCCGCCCAGCCCCAGGGTGCTCAGCAGCCTCAAGCAGGAGGACATCGCCGGCCTGCGCCTCTACGCCGACCCGGAGTGCGAGGCGCTGTGCCAGGCCCTGGCTGACTTTTACGGCGTTGAGCAGGATCAGGTGCTGGCTGGCAATGGCTCTGACGAGCTGCTCAACCTCTGCTTCATGGCCTGGGGCGGGCAGGGCGCCGCCTTCCCGGACATGACCTATGGCTTTTATCAGGTGCTGGCCGATGTGCACGGCATGAAGGCCAACATCATCCCCCTGCGGGAGGACTATCGCCTGGACGACAGGGACTATCTGGGGCTCAAGCAGCTGATCGCCATCGCCAACCCCAACGCGCCCACCGGCATGGCCATCGAGCCCCGGCAGGTGGCCCACATCGCGGAAAGCAACCCCGACCACATCGTCATGATCGACGAGGCCTATGTGGACTATGGGGCCAAAAGCTGCGTGCCGCTGATCAAGACCCACGACAACATCGTGGTGGTGCACACCTACTCCAAATCCCGCTCGCTGGCGGGTGGCAGGCTGGGCTATGCCATCGCCCAGGCGCCGCTGATCCGCGACCTGCGCAAGCTCAAGAACGCCATCAGCCCCTACAATGTCAGCGGCATGATGCAAAAGATGGGCATCGCGGCGCTGGAGGACAAGGACTATTACACGCTCCACAACCGCGGCATCATGGACACCCGCGACCGCACCGCCCAGCAGCTGCGGGATATTGGCTTCACCGTGCTGCCCAGCCTGACCAACTTCGTCTTTGCCAAGCATCCGAGCATCGGCGGCGAGGCGCTCTACCTGGCGCTGCGCAAGCGGGGCTTTTTAGTTCGGCACTTCAAGGCCCCGCGCACCCGGGACTTCATCCGCGTCAGCATCGGCACCAGGGAGCAGATGGCCGACTTCGTGGCGGCGGCGGCGCAGATCATCGGAGGGCAGAAGGCATGAGGCAGGCCAGCGTCACACGGCAGACCAGGGAGACCAACATCGAGTTGAC
>CAKTTM010000076.1 GCA_934615145.1 uncultured Clostridia bacterium
GCAGAGCGTGCCGGCAAGCCCCTCTCCCCCGAGCGCCCGCTGCTGGATGAGGCGATGGAGGAGATGAAGCGCCGCAGCGTGATGGCCCTGCGCCTGCATCTGGTCAGCACGCTAACCATCGCAGAGCCAAAGCCCGACACCCTCTACCGCGTCCACCTGCCGCTGCCCACGCCGGCCGCGCAGCAGCACGCGGTGCAGATCATCGATGTGCAGCCCCGGCCCCAGCACATCGCCCGTGAGAGCGCGCCGCAGCGCACCGCCTTCTTTGAAGAGCAGCCAAAGCCCGGCCGCAGCTTCAGCGCCTCGTCCAGCTTTGAGCAGCGCCTAAGCTTCGTCGATCCGCTGTCTGACGCCTTTAACCTGGTGGCCTACCCGGCGGCCAGGCCGCCCAGCCGCGAGGATTTGGAAGAGCAGGGGCCCCACATGGCCTTCACGCCCTACTTGAGGTCGCTGGCGCGCGAGCTGATGGGCGACGAGATCGTTCCTGTGCGCCAGGCCAAGCGCTTCTACGACTTTATCACCGGCCAGGTGCTCTATAGCTATGTGCGGCCCTACCAGCTGATCGAAAACGGCGCCGAGTACGCCGCCATCAATTTAAGGGGCGACTGCGGCCTGCAGGCGCTGCTGTTCATCACGCTGTGCCGGATCGCAGGCATCCCCGCCCGCTGGCAAAGCGGCCTCTACGCCGCGCCCGGCGACGAGGGCAGCCACGACTGGGCCTGGTTCTACACCGAGCCCTGCGGCTGGCTGCCGGCGGACTGCAGCTTTGGTGGCGCCGCCCGCCGCGGCGGCAATGCCGAGCGCCGCGAGTTCTACTTTGGCAATCTGGATCCCTACCGCGCGGTCTTCAACCAGGGCTATATGGGCGCCTTTGAGCCCGAGCGCCGCTTCCTGCGCCGCGACCCCTATGACAACCAGTCCGGCGAGGTGGAGACAGAACAGGCCGCGCTCTACAGCGGCTACCGCTGCCGCCACCAGGTCAAGGCAGAGCGCATTTAGTCAAAGCGCAGGAGGGGTCTGAGCCCCTCCACCCGCTTGTCCCCGATGCCGGGGATGACTTTGAGGTCCTCCACATAATAAAAGGGGGACCTTTCCCTATGCTGGATGATCAGCCGGGCGAGATGCGGGCCGATGCCCGGCAGGCTCTGCAGTGTGGCGTCATCGGCATGGTTGATATCGATATCGCCCCTCAGGGGCTCATGGGGCTGATGCGCCAGGGCAGGCCGCAGGGGTGTGGCAGTGGGCGGCGCATCAAAAAGCCCTGCCACGAAGGCAAGGCATAGGAGCAGTATCAGGGCGCTGGCCGCCAGCAGCAGGCGTTCCAGCCACAGGCGCATCACAGCGCGCGGGAAATCTTCTGCCCGGCGGCGGTGTCCTCCACCGTGTAGCCCAGGGCGTTGAGCTGTCTGCGCAATTCGTCTGAGCGCTGCCAGTTCTTCTGCTTGCGGGCCTCGATGCGCTCGCTGGCCAGGGCCTTGACATCCTCCGGCAGGCCTTCGGCCTTGCGGGTCAGCAGGCCCATCACGTCGGTCAGCTTCTCCAGGGTGTCGCGCGCGTGCTGTATCGCCTGGCGTGAGCTGTCTGCCGAAAGCTCGGTATTGATGGCATAGACCATCTCAAACAGCGCGCCCAGGGCCTCGGCGGTGTTGAGGTCGTCGTCCATGGCCTCGTCGTAATTCTTGGCAAAGCTGTCGATCTGCGCGGTGAAGGCCTGGTCGGCCTCGCTTAGCTGCTTGTCCTCCGCCTTGCGCAGCAAGAAGTCCAGCCTGTCGCGCGCGCCGTAGAGGCGTACCAGCGAGGCATGGGCCTGGGCGATCATGTCGCGACTGAAGTTCAGCGGGCTGCGGTACTGCGCCGACAGCATGAACATGCGCACGTCTTCGGGCTCATACTCTTTCAGGATATCGCGCACGGTGAAAAAGTTGCCAAGAGACTTGGACATCTTCTCGTTGTCGATGTTGAGGAAGCCATTGTGCATCCAGTAGTTAACATAGGGCTTGCCCGTGGCGCCCTCGCTTTGCGCGATCTCATTCTCATGGTGGGGAAAGAGCAGGTCGCGCCCGCCGGAGTGTATGTCCAGCGTCGGGCCCAGGTAGGTCATGCTCATGGCGCTGCACTCGATATGCCAGCCGGGGCGGCCGGGGCCCCAGGGGCTCTCCCAGCTGGGCTCACCGGGCTTGGTGGCCTTCCACAGCACAAAGTCGGCCGGGTCCTTCTTCTCGTCGTCCACATCCACGCGGGCGCCAGCATCCAGATCGTCCATGCTCTGGCCGCTTAACTTGCCATAGCCGGGGAAACCCTGCGTGTTGTAGTAGACAGAGCCATTCATCGGATAGGCCAGGCCCTTGTCGATCAGGGTCTGTATCAGATCCAGTATCTGGGGCATGTGTTCGGTGGCGCGGGGCGCATGGGTGGGCGGGCGGATGCCCAGGGCCTCGGCGTCCTGCTTGTATTCCTTGATAAAGCGGTCGCCCAGCTCCTGCACGCTGATGCCCTCCAGGTTGGCCCGGCGGATCATCTTGTCGTCGATGTCGGTAAAGTTCTGCACCAGGGTGACCTCATAGCCCCGGTACTCCAGATAGCGCCTGAGCACATCAAACATGATGAAGGGCCGGGCGTTGCCGATGTGAAAAAAGTCATAGACCGTCGGCCCGCAGGAATAGATGCCCACCTTGCCCGGGTTGACGGGCACAAAGGCTTCCTTCTTGCGGCTGCGGGAATTGTAGATCTGCATGTTGCCTCCTCAGATTGTATACAGCATTATTATAGTATGCCGCCTTCCTGGCTGTCAATCGAGCGCTCAGCCTCCAGGATGAAGGCCTCCTGACAGTTGTAGGGCGGCTGGTCGTCCTCCTTGACCTGCTGGTAGCTGTCAGACTCCATCAGCGTCCAGCTTTGCTGATTGTCGGCCCACTGCCGGTCAAAAATGTCCATGATGCCCTGCGCGATGGCCGCGTCCTTGACGGGGCTGGTCAGCTCCACCCGCTTGTCCAGGTTGCGGGGCATCATGTCGGCAGACGAGATAAAGACCTCCGGCGCCCCGGCGTTGTCAAAAATATAGATGCGGCTGTGCTCCAGAAAGCGGCCCACGATGCTGCGCACCTCAAGGTTCTCATGATGTCTGGGGCGCAATGTGCAGATGCCCCGCACCAGCAGCTGCACCCTCACCCCCGCGTCACAGGCGCGGTAGATGGCCTGTATCATGTCAGGGTCCGAGAAGGAGTTCATCTTCCAGCGCACACGGGCTGGCCTGCCCTGGCGGGCCTGCTCGGCCTCCCGCTGCAGGCGGGCTACAAACTCCTGCCTGAGGGCATAGGGCGAGGCGATCAGATCCTGCATGGGGAAGGTATAGCTGTAGCCGGTGATGATGTTGAAGAAGGCGCTCGCGTCCTCACCGATCTGCCGGTCACAGGTCAGAAAGCCCATATCAGTATACTGCTTGGCGGTGGCGTCGTTGTAGTTGCCGGTGCCGATGTGCACATATTGCCGCAGGCCGTCTGCCTCCCGCCTGACCACCAGGGTGATCTTGGAGTGCGTCTTCCACTTGGGCACACCGTAGAGCACATGGCAGCCGGCCGCCTCCAGGGTCTTGCACCAGTTGATGTTGTTCTCCTCGTCAAAGCGGGCGCGCACCTCCACCAGCACGGTGACCTGCTTGCCTTTTTGCGCGGCCTTGGCCAGGGAGGAGACCAGAGAGCTCTTGTCGCTGACCCGGTAGAGGGTCTGCTTGATGGCCAGCACATGGGGGTCTTCGGCCGCCTCGCGGATGAAGCGCAGCACCGGCTCAAAGCTGTCATAGGGATGGTGGAAGAAGAGATCGCCGCCCCGGATGCTGCGGAAGATGGACTCGCGCGCCCGCAGGCGCTGATGGGTCCTGGCCTTGTATGGCCTGTAGCGCAGCGCGTCAAAGCCGGGCAGAGCTGCCAGCTCACGCATCAGAAAGCGCAGGTCAAGGGGGCCGTCCACCGTCACCAGGATGCTGCCGGGCGCCTCCAGCGCGCGCTGCAGGCGCTTTAATAGCGGCGCGCTGTGCTTCTTGGGCAGCTCCATGCGCACGATCTTGCCATAGCTGCGGCGCTTGATGTTCTTGCGCATCTCCTCGACCAGGCTGTCAGCGTTCTCGATGTCGATGACAAAGTCGGTGTTGCGGGTGATGCGAAAGGGCAGGGAGGCCAGTGGCACCATGTAAGGAAAGAGCCTGGTCAGATGCAGGCTGATTAGATCCTCCAGCATCAGGCCGCGCACCTGGCCTTCGCCCATGGGCAGGGCGATAAAGCGCTTGAGCGAGGCAGGCACCGGCACCAGGGATAGCTGGGGCAGGCCGCCCTTATCCGACTGCAGCAGCACGGCGATATAGATGCGCTTGGCCGCCAGCAGCGGGAAGGGATGGCTGGGGTTGATGGTGCGCGGCGTCAATACAGGCATGATCTGGCTGTCAAAGTAGTTGGACAGCCAGGCGCGCTGCGCCTCGCTTAGCTGCTGAGGCTGCAGGATGCGGATGCCCTGCTCGCCAAGCAAGGGCAGCAGGGAATCGTTATACAGCTCATACTGCTGTGCCACCTGCTTTTTGACGGCGGCACGGATGGCCCGCACCTGCGCCTGGGGCGACAGGCCGGCAGGGTCGATGACTTCCAGCCCCGCGTCTATCTTGCGCTCCAGCTTGCCCACGCGCACCATGAAAAACTCGTCCAGATTGGAGGAGACGATGCTCAAAAACTTGGCGCGCTCAAGCGGCGGATTGCTCATCCTTGCGGCTTCCATCAGCACGCGCTGGTTGAACTTGATCCAGCTCAGCTCCCGATTGACAAACAACTTGCTCCCTGCCATAGCACCACCCCTTATCGTGAGGCGCTGAGCTTGATCAGCGTCATCTGAGGCCGATTGAATAACCTGAAGGGCTGCCAGGGATAGGCGCCGGATGTCCCAAGGCCGGGGCTGACATACTCCGGCACCCCGTGCACCACCGCCATGCCGGAGACCGCCCGGCTGCCCGGCAGCCAGCCCTCCAGCCCCATCATGCCGCTGGGCACCCAGACCGGGCCGATAAAGGGCAGCCGCCACTGGCCATTGTTCCAGTGTCCGGCCAGTATCAGCGATACGGCGCCTGGGAAGTTGCGCGCCTGGCGCTCGCGCCCCTCGCCCTGGTGCAGCTCATCGATCTGCAGGGCGTCCAGCGGGTGATGGCTCAGCAGCACAAAGGCGTCCTCCGGCCGCATGCTTTGCGCGGCCTGGCGGGAGAGCGCCAGCACCTCCTGCTGGTAGATCACAGCCCGCAGCGCCGCCTGATCATCAGGCGTCTGCCGGTCAGCCAGGGCCTGCAGCTCCTGCCTGCGCTGATCCAGCGCGAAGGTGGCGGCGTCCAGGTCGGTGGTGTAGAGGCTGGCCGGGGCAAACCAGATCGAGCGCTTGCCGATGATGATCTGCTGCGGGCTGTCCAGATAGATGGCGCCCTTGGCCTCGGCCTGTCGTATGAAATCGGCCTTGACCTGCGAGCCCGCGCTCAAATTCAGGGGTGCTGGGTCATTGTCGCCTGCGATAAAGTAGACCGGCACATCCTCCGGGAAGACATCCAGCAGATCCAGAAAAGGCTGCGCATTGCCAGACAGCCCCACCATATCGCCCGTCAGGCAGACGGCGCGGTAGCTCTCTGTGCGCAGCAGCTTGCGGATCTCGGCCTGCTTTTCCCCGAGGCTTGCCGCATGCAGGTCGGACAGGTGCAGGATGGCAAAGCCCTCCAGCGCTTTGTCCAGCCTGGTGATGCTGGCCGTCTCCCGCAGCAGGTCGACGAATCCATTGTTCAGGTGATTCAAGCCCAGTGTCAGCCCCAGCAGCACCAGCGCCAGCAGCAGCACCACCAGGCAGCCTGGCCGCCTTTTTCTGCGCGGCGCGAAAAGCATGCGCTGACGCCTTGACAAGTTAATCCCACCCCTTCTGATCAGAGCGGAATTATAGCACAAGCCTTGTGACAAGGCAATCACAGCCTGCTTTTCCCAGTTTATTTGTAGGGCACGGTGACCGGAAACGCCGCTTGTGGCAGTTTCTTAACTGTGCTATACTTTGTTTAGGAAAACAAGGTGCAATCGGGCCTGGCATACCAGTCACCTTAACATATCACCCATGAAGGGAGGGAGCGCCTTGCACTACAAGCCCCCGAATGATGGGGAACGACAGGCTTTCCATCAGGGGACGAGCCGACACGCCTATCAGATGCTGGGCGCGCATCCTGTCTGTCAGGACGGCCAGGACATGTGGTATTTCAGCGTCTGGGCGCCCAATGCCAGGGCCGTCAGCGTGACGGGTGAGTTCTGTTTCTGGGATCCCCGCGCCTACCCGATGGACAAGCAGCACGACGGCACCTGGGAATTGCGGCTGCCTGACAGATTGTTTACCGTGGCCTCTGATCCGGCGCGCTTTAGTTATGAGGGCGCGGCGGAGAAGCTGCGCTCCTACAAATACGCTGTCTTTGGCCAGGACGGCGCCATGCACCTCAAGGCCGATCCCTATGCCTTCCGCAGCGAGCTGCGGCCCAATACCGCGAGCCTCCTCTATGATCTGTCCGGCTACGAGTGGGGCGACGCCGCCTGGATGAGCCAGCGCGCCACCTGGGATCCTTACCGCAGCCCCATCAATATCTACGAGATGCACCTGGGCAGCTGGCGGCGCCACGAAGACGGCAGCATGCTCAGCTATGAGGAGATCGCCGACCAGCTGATCCCCTATATCGCCCAGATGGGCTACACCCATGTGGAGCTGCTGCCGGTGATGGAGCATCCCTTTGATCAATCCTGGGGCTATCAGGTGACCGGCTACTACGCCCCCACCGCCCGCCACGGCAGCCCGCATGACTTCATGCGTTTTGTCGACCGCATGCACCAGGCGGGCATCGGCGTGATACTCGACTGGGTGCCGGCCCACTTCCCCCGTGACGAGATCGGCCTGCGCCAGTTTGACGGCACGGCCTGCTATGAGCATGTGGATCCCCGCCGCGCGCAGATGCAGCAGTGGGGCACCATGATGTTTGACTACGCGCGGGGGGAGAGCTGCAGCTTCCTGCTGTCCAACGCCTGCTTCTGGCTGGAGTATTACCACGCCGACGGCCTGCGCTGTGACGCGGTCAGCTCCATGCTCTACCACGATTTTGGCCGTGAGGACGACTGGCTGCCCAATGAGTTTGGCGGCAAGGAAAACATAGAGGCCATCGCCTTCCTGCGGCGCCTTAATGAGACGATCTACCACGACTTCCCAGGTGTGATGACCATCGCTGAGGAAAGCTCGGCCTATCCCATGGTGACCAAGCCGACTTATCTGGGCGGCCTGGGCTTTGGCTTTAAGTGGAACATGGGCTGGATGAACGACATGCTCAGCTACATCAATCTCGATCCCATCTATCGCAAGTGGCATCACAACAAGCTGACCTTCAGCCTGCACTATGCCTTCAGCGAGAACTATGTGCTGCCCTTCTCCCACGACGAGGTGGTGCACGGCAAGCACTCGATGCTGGACAAACAGCCGGGCGACCTGTGGCGCAAGTTTGCCGGCCTGCGCGCCCTCTATGGCTATACCATGGCCCATCCGGGCAAGAAGCTGCTGTTCATGGGCGGCGAGTTTGGCCACTATATCGAGTGGAAGGATGACGACCAGCTGGACTGGTTCCTGCTGGTCTATGAGCGCCATCCCGAGATGCAGCGCTGGGTGCAGGATCTCAACCACTTCTACCTAAAGCACCCTGAGCTGTACCAGGTGGAGGACAGCTGGCAGGGCTTCCAGTGGCTGGTGCCTGACGATCAGGACAACTCGGTGGTCATCTTCTGCCGCTATGACAAGCAGGGCAAGGCCATCATCAGCGCCACCAACTTCACCTCCAGCTTCCACCCCCAGTACCGCTTCGGCCTGCCCGAGGACGGCATCATCAAGGAAGTGCTCAACTCCGACCTGACCATCTACGGCGGCAGCAACCAGTACAATGCCCAGCCGCTGCGCGCAGAAAATATCGCATCCCACGAGCGGCCCTGGTCGGTGGAGGTCTGCCTGCCGCCGCTGTCCACCGTCTACTTTACCTACGACAAACGGCTGAAGCCCAAGAAAGCCCAGCCAAGCAAGGAGGAATAGCCCATGATCCGGAAAAAGAAATGCGTGGCCATGCTGCTGGCCGGCGGTCAAGGCAGCAG